>NZ_JBFTLX010000007.1:0-88583 GCF_056396665.1 Cupriavidus sp. 05T313
CAACCCAACTTGGCAACAGCTTTGTCACACAAGTATGAGAGAGGTTTTTGGCGATCGAAATCAACCCATTGATCTATAAAGAAAATATGCCCTTTCCAGCCGCATCGGGAAGATGAGTACCCGATAAGGTTACTCGGGTATTTACCTATCAAGTTTTCAGCAATGCTGGAAATTGGCCGCGCGCTTCTCCACAAATGCGGCCATTCCCTCCTTCTGGTCCTCAGTCGCGAAGGTCGAGTGGAACAGGCGGCGCTCAAGGTGAACACCTTCGGAAAGACTCGTCTCGTAAGCGGCGTTGATCGACTCCTTGATCATCATGACCACTGGCAGCGAGAAGCCGGCGATGGTCTCGGCGGCGGCCAGGGCGTCGTCGAGCAGTTTGTCGGCCGCAACCACGCGCGACACCAGGCCTGCACGCTCGGCTTCCGCCGCATCCATCATGCGCGCGGTCAGGCACAGGTCCATGGCCTTTGCCTTGGACACGGCGCGCGGCAGGCGCTGGGTGCCGCCGGCCCCGGGCATCGTGCCCAGCTTGACTTCCGGCTGGCCGAAGCGGGCGCTATCGGCCGCGATGATGATGTCGCACATCATGGCCAGTTCGCAGCCACCGCCCAGCGCGTATCCCGCTACCGCCGCGATCACCGGCTTGCGGACGCGGCGGATAGCCTCCCAATTCCGCGTGATGTAGTCCCCCTTGTACACATCCATATAGGAGTACTTGGCCATCATGCCGATATCCGCGCCCGCGGCAAAGGCACGCTCGCTGCCGGTAATCACGATGCTGCCGATGGCCTCATCGGCATCAAAGGCAAGCAGGGCCGCGCCCAGTTCATCCATCAGCGCGTCGTTAAGCGCGTTCAGGGCCTTCGGGCGATTCAACGTCACCAGGCCTACGCGGCCGCGCGTCTCCACCAGAATGTTCTCGTACGACATGTGCTCTCCTCTTGGAAGTGGATCGATTCGTTACCCAGCGAGACAATACTCGCGCGTGGAAATTAGTGCTACCATTCGCCGACCGACTGGTCGGTTTATTTAAACGGCGCTCCGCTTCCGTCTATATATAAGGGAGCGCCGGCGTACCACCAGACATAGCAGCCACAAACATGGCAGGAGACAAAGATGCCAGAAATGCCCCCACAGGTCAGCCTGACTTCCGGCCCGATACTGCTCGCATGGCACGGCCAGGTAGCGGTTATCACGCTCAATCGCCCCGACAAGCTCAATAGCTTCACCCGCGAGATGCACGCCGTGCTGCAGCAGGCGCTCGACCATGTCGAGGCCGGCGGCGCGCGGTCCTTGCTGCTGACCGGCGCAGGGCGTGGCTTCTGCGCGGGACAGGATTTGGCCGACCTGGATTTCACACCCGGTGCGATGACGGATCTGGGCGAATTGATCGATGTGTGGTTCAACCGCTTGATCCGGCGCCTGCAAAAATTGCCGCTGCCCGTGATCGCCGCTGTCAACGGCACGGCGGCCGGCGCGGGTGCCAACCTTGCCCTGGCCTGCGACATGGTGCTGGCGGCGCGCTCCGCCAGCTTCATCCAGGCTTTCGTCAAAATCGGGCTGGTCCCGGATTCCGGCGGCACCTGGCTGCTCCCCAAACGCATCGGCATGGCGCGCGCCATGGGCCTGGCCATGACGGGCGACAAGCTCAGCGCGGAAGAGGCCGAGAAATGGGGGCTGATCTGGGAGGCGATGGACGACCCCCTGCTGCCCGAGCAAGCGCTGGCCCTGTCCACCCACCTGGCGGCTCAGCCGACGCGGGCGTTGGCAGCCATCAAGCAGGCGATGTACGCCGGCGCAAGCCAGGGGCTCGACGTCCAGCTCGACCTGGAACGCGACCTGCAGCGCGAACTGGGCGCCTCGCATGACTATGCCGAGGGAGTGAACGCCTTCCTGGAAAAGCGCGCGCCGCGCTTCACCGGCCGCTAAGGCCGGCCCCCACCGGTAATCCACCCTCCCCGCCCCCGACAGGAGACCAGCTTGACCCACAATCCCCAGGCCCTTGCCGAAGCGGCCGCCGCCAGCATGTACGAAGCCGATGCCTGCAGCCGCTGGCTGGGCATTACCCTTGAGGCCGTACGGCCCGGCTACGCGCGCCTGTCCATGCCGGTACGGCAGGAGTTCCTCAACGGCCACGGCATCTGCCACGGCGGCCTGATGTTCACGCTGGCCGATTCGACCTTTGCCTTCGCCTGCAACAGTCACAATATCAACACGGTGGCCGCGGGCTGCAGCATCGAATTCCTCAAACCCGTACACGATGGCGACGTGCTGACCGCCGAAGCCACGGAACAGGTCCTGTCGGGCAGGCATGGCATCTACGATATCCGCGTAATCAACCGTGCGGGCGAAGTGGTGGCGATGTTCCGCGGCAAGTCCGCCCAGATCAAGGGGCATGTGGTTACCCCGCCGGAACCGGCGTGAATCCATCGACATAGACACACCAATACATAAGCCCCCACGCGCAGGAGACACTATGACGCGCCTGACAGATCTGCCGCTCGATCCGATCGAGACCGCCAGCCGCGACGAATTGCAGGCCTTGCAGCTGGAACGCCTGAAATGGTCGCTCAACCACGCCTACCAGAACTCGCCGGTCTACCGTGCCAAGTTCGACGCCGCCGGCGTGCATCCGGACCAGGTGCGGACCCTGGCCGACCTCGCCCGCTTTCCCTTCACCACCAAGCAGGACCTGCGCGACAACTATCCGTTCGGCATGTTTGCCGTGCCGCAGGACCGTGTGGCGCGCATCCATGCCTCGTCGGGCACGACCGGCAAGCCCACGGTGGTGGGCTATACGCTGAAGGACATCGACACCTGGGCCACGGTGATGGCGCGTTCGATCCGCGCGGCAGGAGCCCGGCGCGGCGACAAGGTGCATATCAGTTATGGCTACGGGCTGTTCACCGGCGGCCTGGGCGCGCACTATGGAGTGGAAAAAGCGGGGCTCACAGCGATCCCCTTCGGCGGCGGCCAGACCGAGCGGCAGGTTCAGCTGATACAGGATTTCAAGCCCGAAGTGATCATGGTCACGCCCAGCTATATGCTGGCCATCGCGGACGAATTCGAGCGCCAGGGCATCGATCCCGCGTCCACCTCGCTTCGGGTCGGCATCTTCGGCGCCGAACCCTGGACGCCCGAGATGCGCCTGGCCATCGAGAAGCGCATGGGCATCTCGGCGGTGGATATCTATGGGTTGTCGGAAGTGATGGGGCCGGGTGTGGCCAACGARTGCGCCGAGACCAAGGACGGCCCGACSATCTGGGARGAYCAYTTCTAYCCSGARRTSATCGAYCCGGWCACYGGCGAAGTSCTRCCCGATGGCGAGTTYGGCGAACTGGTCTTCACCTCGCTATCCAAGGAGGCGCTGCCGATCATCCGCTACCGGACCCGTGACCTGACCCGCCTGCTGCCCGGCAGCGCCCGCCCGGCCTTCCGCCGGATGGAAAAAATCACCGGCCGCTCCGACGACATGATGATCGTTCGGGGCGTCAATGTGTTCCCCTCGCAAATCGAGGAACTGATCCTSAAGCATGCTGAACTGGCGCCGCACTACCAGTGCGTGCTGAGCAAGGACGGCCATCTCGATGTGCTGACCGTGCGCGTGGAATGCGCGCATGGCGTCGATCCTGCGGCCGCGCAGCAGGCCAACAAGCAGCTGACCTACGACATCAAGGCCTATATCGGCGTCACCGTCAGCATCGAGATCCTGCCCTCCGGTGGCGTGGAGCGCTCCGTGGGCAAGGCGCGGCGCATCGTCGACCAGCGCCCGCGCTGAAAGCCCGTGGCCGGCCAGGACTGGCCGGCCGGCGGCCTAGCTACGCGGCATCAGCACCCACATGCGCCCGCCCTGCTTCATGCGGCCGGCGGTTTCGCCCGCCGCATCCCCGGCGCCCCAGAAGAAGTCAGCGCGCACGCCCCCCTTGATGGCGGTCCCCGTATCCTGCGCGAACATCAGGCGCTGGATCGGCTCGGTGGAGAGCGGCCTGGTGGTGGAGAGGAAGACCGGCACGCCCAGCGGAATGGTGGCGGGATCTACCGCGATGGAGCGCTCCGCAGTCAGGGGCACGCCCAGTGCGCCGACCGGCCCATCGTTGTTGGCCGGCAGCTCACGGAAAAACACAAAGCGCGGATTGACGTTGAGCATTTCCTCGACGCGGCCCGGATTGGCGCGCGCCCAGGCCTTGATGCCCTGCATGGTGGCCTGCGCCGGCGTGATCTCGCCACGGTCGAGCAGCCACTTGCCGAAGGAGCGGAACGGCTGGTCATTGGTACCGCCGAAGCCCACCCGCATGACGCTGCCGTCCTGCAGGCGGATCCGGCCTGAGCCCTGGATCTGCAGGAAGGCGGCTTCCACGGGATCGTCCACCCAGACCAGCTCCTGGCCGCGCAGCGCCGGGTTCTGCAGCAGTTCGGCGCGCGCCGGCAGCGGCCGGTTGGCCCATTGGGGCGGCTTGCGGTACAGCGGGATCTGGTACTGGCCCTGGCGCGTGCGCGCGCCATGCAGGATCGGCTCGTAATAGCCGGTGATCAGCCCGCTGTCGGTGCCGTCGCCGTTGACCACGCGGAAGGGCTGGAAGTTGGATTCGAAGTAGGCGCGCATGGCGCCCAGGTCGCCGGCATCGACCAGCATGCCAAGCGCACAAACGCGGTTCCATTCGGCGCGCTTCTTCAAGGCCTGGCAGCTGGCCTGCAGCGCCGGCCAGGCGGCGCGCACGTCGTCCTGGCCCCAGCCCCCGATCTCGTTCCAGTTGGCGGCCTGCAGGACGCCCTTCTGCGTGGAACCGGTCGGCGGTGTCACGGGCCGCGTCCCGGGCCCCTCGACGCGGGGCGGCGGACCGCTCATGCAGCCGGCCAGCAGCGAGGCCGCGGCGGCCAGCCCCAGCCAGCCGAGCCGGCACCCGCCGGCCTCCTTGCGTGCCTGTGCGGCCGAGGCCCGGGGGGGAGAAAATGGAAAACGGAAAAAGGAATGCAGGTATGCCATCTTGATTGGATGAAAACTCAGCTTGTCGCGGATGCAGCGGATGCCACGGCCAGCCGTGGCGGGCTATGGCCTACAATGCCCACCGTCGCCTCCACGTAGCCCTGTCGCCCTGTCATGAGCAAGTTTTTCGAAGCCCATCCCATGCTGCTGTTCGCCCTTGRGGCCGGACTGGCGCTCTTCCTGCTGATCTTTATCGTGCTCTGGACCATGGGCACGGCCAAGAAAAACCCGCGCCCAAGCCGCGCTCCGGACAATCATCCTTCACGTGCCGGCCAGGACGCTGCCCATACCCGACAGGATCAGGACCGCACGCCGGGCCAATAGGTTCCGCGCCGCGCCGGCGGGCAGCCTTGCACGCATTGCAGCCCGGCCCCGCCCCGGCGGGCGCGCCTCAATGCAGCATGCGCGGCAGGACCAGCGCAAACTCCGGAATCGGCACCTCGAAGCGATGACCATCCTCGGCCACGCAGAAATACTCTCCCTTCATCGAGCCCACCGGCGTCGAGATGGTGGCCCAGCTGGTGTATTCGAAATGCTCGCCCGGCTTGAGCAGCGGCTGGTGCCCGACCACGCCAAGGCCGGCCACTTCCTGGGTACCATTGTCGCTATCGGTAATGACCCAGTGGCGCGAGATCAACTGCGCCGCCACCTCGCCGGTATTGTGGATCGTGATGGTGTAGGCGAAGGCATGGCGCCCCCGCTCGGGGTCTGACTGGTCGGTCAGGTACTGGGTCCGTACAGCCACGGAAAACGCGTATTCGCTCATTGTCGGCACATCGCAGGCGGGATCAGGGTAGCCGCATTGTGCGGCAAGGCTCCGGGGGCGGCAAGCAAAGCCGCCGCGAGTTGCCCGCCTGCGGGCAGCGCCACGCTGCGCGGGGAGGGTAAAATACCGCCTTCCCCTTGAAGCACCCTCCTCCGAGCCCCGCCATGAGCACGCCCACCTACCGCATCGCCCCGTCCATCCTGTCCGCCGACTTTGCCCGCCTGGGCGAGGAAGTGCGGCGCGTGACCGCGGACGGCGCCGACTGGATCCATTTCGACGTGATGGACAACCATTACGTGCCGAACCTGACCGTGGGCCCGCTGGTGTGCGAGGCGATCCGCCCGCATGTGACCGCCCCGATCGACGTGCACCTGATGGTGCGCCCGGTGGACCGCATCGTCCCGGACTTCGCCAAGGCCGGCGCCAATATCATCTCCTTCCACCCGGAGGCCAGCGACCATATCGACCGCACGCTGTCGCTGATCCGCGATCATGGCTGCCAGGCGGGTCTGGTGTTCAACCCGGCCACGCCGCTGCACCATCTGGACCACGTGATGGACCGCATCGACCTGATCCTGCTGATGTCGGTCAACCCCGGCTTCGGCGGCCAGTCCTTCATTCCCGAAACGCTCAACAAGCTGCGCGAGGCCCGCAAGCGTATCGACGCCTACGCCGAGCGCACCGGCCGTCGCATCCTGCTGCAAGTGGACGGCGGCGTGAAGGTGGACAACATCGCCGAGATTGCCGCGGCCGGCGCCGACACCTTTGTCGCCGGCTCGGCCGTGTTCAGCAAGCCGGACGCCGATGGCGGCTACAAGGGCGTGCTGTCGGCCATGCGCGCCGAACTGGCCAAGGTTGGCCAATGAGCGTGGTCCAGCCTAAACGCACCGACTGGCGCGGTATCCGGGGCGTCATTGTCGACCTGGACGGCACCATGGTGGACACCGCGGGCGACTTCCATGCCGCGGTCAATGCCATGCTCAAGGCGCTGGTCCACCTGCATCCGCAACTCGGCAGCGCCGAGCCGATGGGCAAGGCGGAAATCGTCAGCTTCGTCGGCAAGGGCTCGGAAAACCTGATCCGGTGCGTGCTTGACGCGCGCTTCTCGCCAGCCCACGCCAATGGGATGTTCGCGGATGCGCTGACCCTGTACGACCGCGAATACCTGCGCATCAATGGCCAGTTCTCGCGAGTCTACGCCGGCGTCACCGAGGGGCTGGCGGCGCTGAAGGCAGCAGGCCTGCGGCTGGCCTGCGTAACCAATAAGCCACACAACTTCACCGAGCCGCTACTCGCGAAGACAGGCCTGGGGCGCTTCTTCGAGCTGGTCTACGGTGGCGACGCCTTCGCCCTGCGCAAGCCGGATCCCCTGCCGCTGCTCAAGGTGGCCGATGCGTTCCGGCTGGAGCCGGCCCAGATGGCGGCGATCGGCGACTCGGAAAACGATGYGCAGGCAGCGCGCGCGGCGGGCATGGGAGTGCTCCTGGTGCCCTATGGCTACAACCATGGCAATCCTGTACAAGGCGTCGACGCCGATGGTATAGTCGATTCCATTGTCCTGGCTGCGGAGCTTTTTGCGGCACATCGGACATGACCCTGGCGGCCACGGCCGTCGGACACCAGCATCGCCAAACACCCAAACCATAAATCGCTGAACACGATTTCATGTTTCTGAACCGCAAACGCATCTCTTCTGGCAGTGATCGGCAGGCCTGGCCCTGGCGTCGCTGGCGCGCCTCCCAACAGGCGTAAAGTGCGTTCGCGAGTCTCCTGACCGCCCCCTTCCCGCATCCCCGCGATGCATCCGTACCAGGATGGGGCCGGCCAGACCGGCAGGTTGCCGGACCCTCACTGATTTTCCAGCCGCCCGACATCCCAGCCTTGCGCCGGTGTCACCCGAACGCGCTGCACGCCCACCCCGGCCGTGCGTGGACACTCGTCCGCGCCATGGTCTCTCCGGGGCGGGTCTGACGACCTTCCAGCCCCAAGTTGCCGACATCGCGGCGTGCGCCATACTGATACGCAGGCGCCGCAGCACAAGAGGATCGACATGACCGAACTGGAATTCAAATCGCTGGCCGAGCAGGGCTACAACCGCATCCCGCTGATCGCCGAAGCCTTCGCCGACCTGGAAACGCCGCTGTCGCTGTACCTGAAGCTGGCGCAGTCGCAAACGCGCGGGGTCAACACCTTCCTGCTGGAATCCGTGGTGGGCGGCGAGCGCTTCGGCCGCTACTCCTTTATCGGCCTGCACGCCCGCACCCTGCTGCGCGCCCACGGCATGCGCACCGAAGTGGTCACCGACGGCCGCGTGGTGGAAACCCATGAAGGCAACCCGCTCGACTTCATCGCCGATTTCGAGAAGCGGTTCAAGGTGGCGCTGCGCCCCGGCCTGCCGCGCTTCTGCGGCGRCCTGGCTGGCTACTTCGGCTACGATGCCGTGCGTTATATCGAAAAGAAGCTGGCCAACACGCAAAAGCCGGACGATCTGAATCTGCCTGACATCCAGCTGCTGCTGTGCGAAGAGCTGGCGGTAATCGACAACCTGTCAGGCAAGCTCTACCTGATCGTCTACGCCGACCCGACCACGCCAGAGGCCTACGCCCGTGCCCGCCAGCGCCTGCGCGAGCTGCGCATGAAGCTGCGCCAGCCGGTGGATGTGCCGATCACCAGCCCCTCGGTGCAGACCGACGTCTACCGCGAGTTCGACAAGGCCGATTACCTCACCGCCGTGCACAAGGCCAAGGAGTACATCATGGCCGGCGACATGATGCAGGTGCAGATCGGCCAGCGCCTGGTCAAGCCGTACCGCGACTCGCCGCTGACGCTGTACCGCGCGCTGCGCTCGCTGAATCCGTCGCCCTATATGTACTTCTACAACTTTGGCGACTTCCAGATCGTGGGCGCCTCGCCCGAGATCCTGGTGCGGCAGGAAACCCGCCGGGTTGGCAGCAATGGCGACCAGCGCGAGGATCACATCGTCACCATCCGTCCGCTGGCCGGCACCCGCCCGCGCGGCAACACGCCGGAAAAGGACGCGCAGCTCGCCACCGAACTGCTCAACGACCCGAAGGAAATCGCCGAGCACGTGATGCTGATCGACCTGGCGCGCAACGATATCGGCCGCATCGCCGAGACCGGCTCGGTCAAGGTCACCGACCAGATGGTGATCGAGAAGTACTCCCACGTGCAGCACATCGTCAGTTCCGTGGAAGGCACGCTCAAGCCCGGCATGAGCAACCTGGACGTGCTGCGCGCCACCTTCCCGGCCGGCACGCTGTCGGGCGCGCCCAAGGTGCATGCGATGGAGATCATCGACGAACTGGAGCCGCGCAAGCGTGGCATCTATGGCGGCGCGGTGGGCTACCTGTCCTTCGGCGGCGAAATGGACCTGGCGATCGCCATCCGCACCGGCATCGTCAAGGACGGCAATCTCTATGTGCAGGCCGCCGCCGGCATCGTTGCGGACTCGGACCCCGAAGCCGAATGGAGGGAAACCGAAGCCAAGGCGCGCGCCGTGATCCGCGCCGCCGAGCAGGTCCAGGACGGCCTGGATTCGGATATCTAAGGTAAAGGGAACAGGGGAACCGCCATGCTGCTGATGATCGACAACTACGATTCGTTTACCTACAACCTCGTCCAGTACTTCGGCGAACTCGGCGCCGACGTGCGCACCTATCGCAACGACGAAATCACGCTGGAAGAGATCGAGGCGCTCAGGCCCGACCATATCTGCGTCTCGCCCGGCCCGTGCAGCCCGAAGGAAGCCGGTATCTCCGTGGCGACGCTGCAGCACTTTGCCGGCCGCATCCCGATGCTGGGCGTGTGCCTGGGCCACCAGGCCATCGGCGAGGCCTTCGGCGGCAAGGTGATCCGCGCCAAGCAGGTCATGCACGGCAAGGTCAGCCGCATCGAGACCACGCAGGAAGGCGTCTTCGCCGGCCTGCCCAAGCATTTCGACGTGACGCGCTATCATTCCCTGGCGATCGAGCGCGAGACATTGCCGGATTGCCTGGAAGTGACCGCCTGGACACCGGATGGCGAAATCATGGGTGTGCGCCACAAGACGCTAGCCGTCGAGGGCGTGCAGTTCCATCCCGAGTCCATCCTGTCCGAGCATGGCCATGCGCTGCTGGCCAACTTCATCAAGGCGCCGCGATGAGACTGCTCGATACGCCGAACGCGCCCGCGCCATCAAATATCAAGACGGAAACCGCCATGTCCATCACGCCCCAGGAAGCCCTGACCCGCTGCATCGAACACCGCGAGATCTTCCATGACGAGATGCTGCACCTGATGCGGCAGATCATGCAGGGCCAGATGTCGCCGGTGATGGCGGCGGCCATCCTGACCGGGCTGCGCGTCAAGAAGGAGACCATCGGCGAGATCTCGGCGGCGGCGCAGGTGATGCGCGAGTTCGCCAACAAGGTGCCCGTCAAGGACCGCGAGAACTTCGTCGACATCGTCGGCACCGGTGGCGATGGCTCGCACACCTTCAATATCTCCACGGCGTCGATGTTCGTCGCCTCCGCCGCCGGCGCGCGCATCGCCAAGCACGGCAACCGCGGCGTCAGCTCCAAGTCGGGCAGCGCCGACGTGCTGGAAGCGCTGGGCGTCAATATCATGCTGACGCCGGAACAGGTCGGCGCGTGCATCGAGCAGACCGGTATCGGCTTCATGTTCGCGCCCACCCATCACCCGGCCATGAAGAACGTGGCGCCGATCCGCAAGGAAATGGGCGTGCGCACCATCTTCAATATCCTGGGCCCGCTGACCAATCCGGCAGACGCGCCCAATATCCTGATGGGCGTGTTCCACCCCGACCTGGTCGGCATCCAGGTGCGCGTGATGCAGCGCCTGGGCGCCAGGCATGCACTGGTGGTCTACGGCAAGGACGGCATGGACGAAGTCTCACTGGGCGCCGCCACGCTGGTGGGCGAACTGAAGGACGGCGAGGTGCGCGAGTACGAGATCCACCCCGAGGACTTCGGCCTGCAGATGATCTCCAATCGCGGCCTGAAGGTGGCTGATGCCACCGAGTCCAAGGAGATGCTGCTCGAAGCACTGACCGACGTGCCAGGCACTCCGCGCGAGATCGTCACGCTCAATGCCGGCACCGCGCTATACGCGGCCAATGTGGCCACCTCGATCGAGGACGGCATCCAGCGCGCGCGCGAAGCCATCGCCAGTGGCGCGGCGCGCGAGAAGCTCAACCAGTTCGTGCGCGCCACGCAGCAGTTCAAATAAGCCGGCCCCGTAGCCCATCCGTCGAGCGAGAGAATTACCGCATGTCCGATATCCTGCAGAAGATCCTGGCCGTGAAGGCCGACGAAGTGAACGCGGCGCGCAAGAAGCGCGACCTGCCCAGCTTGCGCGCCGAGGCCGAGAGCCTGCGCGGCGAGCCGGGCCTGGCGCCGCGCGGCTTTGAGCGCGCGCTGCGCGAAAAGATCGCCGCCGGTGACGCCGGGGTGATCGCCGAAGTGAAGAAAGCCTCCCCCTCCAAAGGCGTGCTGCGCGAGAATTTCGTGCCGGAGGCGATTGCCGAGAGCTATGCCAGCCATGGCGCGGCCTGCCTGTCAGTGCTGACCGACGTGAATTTCTTCCAGGGCCACGCCGACTTCCTCAAGCGCGCCCGCGGCGCCTGCCCGCTGCCGGCTCTGCGCAAGGACTTCATGATCGACCTCTACCAGGTCTATGAAGCCCGCACCTGGGGCGCCGACGCCATCCTGCTGATCGTGTCCGCGCTCGACCACGGCCTGATGGCGGAACTCGAAGCCTGCGCCCATGAGCTTGGCATGGACGTGCTGGTGGAAGTGCACGGCGGCGAAGAGCTGGATGCCGCGCTGCGCCTGAAGACGCCGCTGCTGGGCGTGAACAACCGCAACCTGCGCACGTTCGAAGTCACGCTCGACAACACGCTGGACCTGCTGCCGCGCATCCCGGAAGACCGCCTGGTGGTGACCGAATCCGGCATTCTCGGCCCGGACGACGTGCAGCGCATGCGCGACGCCAATGTGCATGCATTCCTGGTGGGCGAGGCCTTCATGCGCGCGCCCGACCCCGGTGCCGAGCTGGCACGCCTGTTTGCCTGAGCGGGAAGCACACACCAAAATGGCCCAGGAAATCGAACTCAAACTGGCGGTGCCGGACGGCGCCATGCCGGCGCTCGCGGCCTGGCTGGATGCGCAAGGCCAGGCGCGCGGCGAGCACACCCTGCTCAATGTCTACCTCGACACCCCCGCGCGCGACCTGGCCGGCGCCCGTGCCGCCCTGCGGCTGCGCCGCCACGGCGAGCAATGGCTGCAGACCTTGAAGACCGCCGGCAAGAGCGAGGCCGGCATGGCCACCCGCCACGAGTGGGAAACCAAGGTGGCCGCCGAAGCCATCGAACTCGACGCCTTCCCGGCCGAAGCCCGCGCCTTGCTGACGCCGCTCGCCGCAACACTGGCGCCGGTATTCCGCACCGATTTCGCGCGGCGCACCTGGCTGGTCGAACAGGATGGCGTTCGTATCGAGGCCGCACTCGACGTCGGAACGATTTCGGCGCCGGCGAGCGCCGAGCAAGAGACGATCCGGGAACTGGAGCTTGAGTGGCTTCCCGGCGATGCCGGACAGGCGCCCACGCAGCAACAAGCCGAGGCCGCGCTGCGCGCACTGGCGTTGCGCCTCCAGCATGTCGCGCCCCTTAAGCCGTCCGACCAGAGCAAAGCCGCACGCGGCTACCGGCTCGCGGCCGGAGCGGGCCGCGCCTGACGTCGCGCCGGCGCCCTCCTCGGCCCCTCCCAACAAAGAACCAGGTATTCCTCCAGCATGAGCAAGCACAACAGCGTACAGGCCGACCTGTTCGCAGCCCCGGCCGTTGCCGATGCCGCCCCCGCTCCGGCCGCCGCCAGCCTGTCCGCGCAAGCCGCGGCGCTGCCGGCTGCCTGGCGCGAATTGCTGGCCCCCTGCATGAACACGGCCGGCTGGCGGGAACTGGCCAGCTTCGTCGACGGCGAACGTGCCAACGGCAAGCCCGTCTTTCCGCATGAGGTGTTCCACGCCTTGCACCTGACGCCGCCCGAGACCGTCAAGGTGGTCATCCTCGGACAGGATCCCTACCACGGCACTGGCGTGGTCAACGGCAACGAGATTCCGCAGGCGCACGGGCTGGCCTTCTCGGTACCCGACGGCGTGCGCGTGCCGCCCAGCCTGCGCAATATCTTCAAGGAGATCGCCGCGGAATACGGTGACGGCGCCACGGCGGCGCCCACCTCCGGCAACCTGGAAGGCTGGGCGCGCCAGGGCGTGCTGCTGCTCAACACCGTGCTCACGGTGGAGCAAGGCCAAGCCGCCAGCCACGCCAAGCGCGGCTGGGAAGCGATAACGGACTGCCTGATCCAGGGCTTGTCCGCCGCCCGCCCCAACCTGGTCTTCCTGCTGTGGGGCAGCCACGCCCAGGCCAAGAAACCCTTGCTGGCCGGCTCGCACTGCGTTCTGGAAGCGCCGCACCCGTCGCCGCTTTCGGCGCATCGGGGTTTCCTGGGGTGCGGACATTTCCGGCTGGCCAACGACTGGCTGCAGCGGCACGGCGCCGCACCGGTGGRTTGGCGCGCCAACTGACCCCGGACGCTAGGCTGTCGGCAGGCAGTCGAAATCGTCGAACTCGCCCGCGCCGGGCAGCGCCACCAGCGCGCTGACCTGCGCGGCTGGCGGCCCGCGCCGCATCCAGGCGCAAAGTGCCTCCAGCCGATCAGGCGGCCCGTAGGCCATCACTTCCACCGAGCCATCCTGCCGGTTGCGCACCCAGCCGCCCAGCCCGAGCGCCCCGGCCTGCCCTGCGCAGGCCGCGCGGTAGCCCACGCCCTGCACCCGCCCCTTGACCACGATGTGCCATGTTTCCATCTGGGTTCCCCTTGCCCGACGCGGCGGCTGAAACAGCCGCGGCATGCATCACAAGTAAACTAGACTGCGATCCCAAGCGTTACCAGTAAGGACACCCCAACACGGGTAACGCCAAAAGCACAACGATGCGCCCGGCGTTGCGGCATCATTGCAAATCCCGCTCTCCGCCAACGCCGGCGCGGCGCCACGCGCGCGCCGCCGATCCATCCAGGCCCCGGGGCCAGCCGGCCCCGCACCGGCAACCGCTCAACGATCCACTGTCAAGATAATGCAGCAAGCCGAACACGACCAGGCCAGCTCGGTCACACTCCGAGGCTATGCCAGCCAGTTGCTGACCGCGCCGCCGAACCGATTCGACCTGGCGCTGCTGCCCATCATCCTGGCGGTGATCGTGCTGGTGGCCTTTGCCGCCCGGCAAATGAACGTGCCCTACCAGCCCGGCGAGCCGCTGGCGGTGCATCTGGACATCGCCTACCTGCCGTATTACCTGATGCGCACCAGCATCCGCATGCTGGTGGCGCTGATGGCGTCGCTCCTGTTCACCTTTGCCTTTGCCGCGCTGGCCTCCAAGAACCGCACCGCCGAGAAAGTGATGGTCCCGGCGCTGGACATTCTGCAATCGATTCCGGTGCTGGGCTTCCTGTCGATCACCGTGACCGGTTTCATCGCGCTGTTCCCCGGCAGCCTGGTAGGCGTCGAGTGCGCCGCCATCTTCGCCATCTTCACCTCGCAGGCCTGGAATATGGCGTTCAGCCTGTACCAGTCGATCCGCACCATTCCGACCGACCTGGTGGAAGCGGCCGCCATGTTCCGGCTCTCGGCGTGGCAGAAATTCTGGCGCCTCGAAGTGCCCTTCGCCATGCCGGGCCTGCTGTGGAACATGATGATGTCGATGTCCGGCGGCTGGTTCTTCGTGGTGGCTTCCGAGGCCATCTCGGTGTCGGGCAACGACATCCGGTTGCCGGGCATCGGCTCCTACATCGCGCTGGCGATCCAGCAGCAAGACCTGGCGGCGATCGGCTGGGCCATCCTGGCCATGCTGATCGGCATCGTGCTCTATGACCAGTTGTTCTTCCGTCCGCTGATCGCCTGGGCCGACCGCTTCCGCTTCGAGACCATGGCACAGGAAAGCGAGCCGCAATCGTGGCTGCTCAACCTGCTGCGCCGCTCGGAATGGGTGCGCATGCTGCTGGGCCGCACGGCAGCGTTGGCGGAACGCACGCTGGCCTGGCGCTCGGGCCGCAAGGCAGTGGACCCCAAAGCCAGCGATGACCGGCGCGCGCTGTGGTTCGAGCGCCTGAGCAATCTCGTCATCATCCTGATCGCGGTGGCGGCCTTGTATCGCGTGATGCATTTCGTGCGTACGGAGGTGGGCTGGGCGGAGGTGGGCCATGTGCTGTGGCTGGGCTCGCTGACGATGGTGCGGGTGATCGTGCTGATCGCGCTGGCGGCGGTGATCTGGGTGCCGATCGGCATCCGCATCGGCCTGAACCCGAAGGTGGCGCGCATCGCGCAGCCGGTGGCGCAGTTCCTGGCCGCCTTCCCGGCCAACCTGATGTTCCCGCTGGTGGTGATGCTGATCGTGCGCTTCGGCCTGAACCCCGAAATCTGGCTGAGTCCGCTGATGATTTTCGGCACGCAGTGGTACATCCTGTTCAACGTGATTGCCGGCGCCTCCGGCATCCCCACCGAACTCAAACTGGCGGCGCGCAACTTTGGCCTGCGCGGCTGGCTGTTGTGGAAGCGCTTCCTGATCCCGGCCGTGTTCCCCAGCCTGCTGACCGGCCTGGTGACCGCGGCGGGCGGCTCATGGAATGCGAGTATCGTCTCCGAATACGTCACCTGGGGCGACCGCACGCTGGTCGCCACCGGCCTGGGCAGCTATATCGCGGAAATGACCGCCAAGGGCGACTTTCCCCGCATCGCGCTGGGCATCGGCGTGATGGCGGTGTTCGTGGTGGGCTTCAACCGCCTGCTGTGGAACCGCCTGTACCTGCTCGCGCAGGAACGCACGCGCCTCTGACCCGCACAAGCCGCACAAGCCATACAAGCCGTACAGGCGGCAAAGCCCTGAACTCGAACGGAACATCATCATGGCAAGCCCCATCGCAAACGCAGTCGAATCCGTCATCGAACTGCGCGGCGTCTCGAAAATCTTCCGCACCGCGGACCGTACCGACCGCGCGGTGCTCGAAGGCGTGGACCTGACCCTCAAGCGCGGCGAGATCGTCGCCATGCTGGGCAAGTCCGGTTCGGGCAAGTCCACGCTGCTGCGCATCATGGCCGGGCTGGTAGGCGCGGATCGCGGCCAGGTGCATTTTCGCGGGCAGCCGTTGCGCGGCACGGCCGAAGGCATCGCCATGGTGTTCCAGTCGTTCGCGCTGTTCCCGTGGCTGACCGTGCAGCAGAACGTGGAACTGGGGCTGGAAGCCCAGGGCGTGCACAAGGAGGAGCGCGGCCGCCGGGCCGAGGCGGCGATCGACATGATTGGCCTGTCGGGCTTCAACAGCGCGCTGCCGCGCGAACTCTCCGGCGGCATGCGCCAGCGCGTCGGCATTGCCCGCGCGCTGGTGACCGAACCCGACCTGCTGCTGATGGACGAAGCCTTTTCCGCGCTCGACGTGCTGACCGGCGAGACCCTGCGCGACGAGATGCTCGACCTGTGGGAAGACGGCCGCACCAATATCAAGTGCATCCTGATCGTCTCGCACAATATCGAAGAAGCGGTGATGATGGCCGATCGCATCGTAGTCCTGTCGAGCGATCCGGGCCRCATCCGCGCCGAGGTGAAGATCCCGTTCCCGCGCCCGCGCAACCGCGATTCGGCGCAGGTACGCGCGCTGATCGACGAGGTCTACACGCTGATGACGTCGCCCGCGGCGCTTGAGCCACGCGCGCCCGCGCTGGCGGCGGCCCAGGACATCGGCTACCGCCTGCCGGACGCCGACATCAGCCAGATGGAGGCCATTCTCGACCTGCTCTGCGAAGCGCCTTTCTTCGGCCGGGCCGACCTGCCGCACCTGGCCGAGGAAGCCAGCCTCACCGACGATGACCTGCTGCCCGCCTGCGAGGCCCTGCACCTGCTGAAGCTGGCGACCATCGAACGCGGCGACATCAACGCCACCGACCTCGGCCGCGCCTACTACGAGACGGAGCCACCGGAGCGCAAGGTGCTGTTCGGCAGGCAACTGCTGCAACACGTGGCACTGGCCGCGCACATCCGCCGCGAGCTCGAACAGYCCGAGGACGGCGAGATCCGCGAAGAACACGTGCTGCGGGAACTCGAGGCTTTCCTCAAACCGGAAGAAGCCAAGCGCGTGCTGACCATCGGCATCGAATGGGGGCGCTACGGGGAGGTCTATGAATACAGCTACAACAGCGGCATGCTGACGCTGCCGCGGGAAGAGCAGCCGGCGCCGGGCGCGGGCACGGACACCCAGCCCTGATTGCGTTTGGCCCGGCGGCCCGGTAGCCTAGCGCTCCCGCATCGCGCGGCCGATCGCGCCGGTGCGCAGGGCGATCTTTGCGGTGTCCTCGCGCAACGCGCGCAGGCGGCGCTCCAGGACGGCATTGGCGGTGCGGCCGGTTGAGCTGGCCGTACTGGCGGTGCCGCCGGCTTCGCTGGCAGCGCGTGTCAGCTCGCCCGACGCTGCGGCATGCACCAGCACATCGGCGCGGCGGCGGTCGGCCGAATCGGCCAGGCGGGCACGGCGCTCGCTGGCGTCTTCGGACGGCGGCGGCGCATCGGCGGTGGCCGCGGCAAGCGCCAGGTCGGCGGTCCGGGCCGCATGGGCATCGGAGACGCTGGCGGCTACGCCCGCAACGGCGACCCCGGCAGCGCCTGCCATCGCGGCGCCGGTGCTCTCGTTGGCCACGTCAGCCGCCTTCGGTTCCTTTACCGCCGCCTTGCCCTTCGCCGGACGAATGAATCCCGCGCCACGCCCGCCGAAGCGATCGCCCTCGGCCAGCCTTTCACTGGCCAGTTGCAGACTGTGAACAGCGGCATCGGTGGCCTGGCGGATAGCGCTTTCGGCGGCCGGCAAATCCAGCTCGCCATAATGCTCGCGCACCTGGATGCGTGCCGCGGCCACGTGCGCCGCCACCAGGTAGTTCTGCACGATAAAGCGGTTCAGGTTGTCCACCGCGCGATGCCGGCTCTTTGGCTCGTCGAGCATGCGCTGGAACGAACCAATCAGCGCGGACAGGCTGTCCATGAACTGCTTGCGCTGCACCCGGTAGGCAAAATCGTCCTTGGCCACGCGCAGCAGCAGGTCGCGCGTGGCGGCAATGTAGCGGCGGTTGACCTCAAGCACGGTCTCCACCAGCGCGGGCAGCGCGCGGTATTCCCAGCTGGGCAGCACGAAGCTGAACACCGTGGCGATCAGCCCGCCGATCACGGTATCGATCAGCCGCTCGCCAGCCACGGTGGGGCTGCCCGGCATCAGCAGGTTGATCTGGATCAGCACCTGCACGCAGGCCGCCACCGCGGTGTAGCGGTACTTGATGGTGGAAAACGCCGTGCTCGCCACCAGCGCCAGGAACAGCACGCCCAGCAGGATCAGCGGCTGGTGCACAACCCTGAGCACGGCTACCGCGATCACGCAGCCAATCAGCGTGCCGATCAGGCGATCGTTGTAGCGCTGCTTGGTCATGCTGAAGTTGGGCTTCAGGATCACGATGATGGTCAGCAGGATCCAGTAACTGTGCGACACATACGGCAGGTGATCGGCGATCCACAGCCCCGCCCCCACCGCCATGGTGATGCGCACCGCAAAGCGGAAGGCGGGCGATTTCCAGTGCAGGTTGTCGCGCAGCACCTTGAGCTCGTAGCGCTGGCGCGTGAGGAAGGGCGTCATGTCCGGCCCGGGCAGCACCTTGCTGGGCTCCACCGGCGTGCGCGACGCCTCGTGCAGTTGTTCCACCAGCACGATGGCGCCCTTGATCATGTCGAGCGTCTCCGCCACCGCCGTCATCGCCGCGGCGTTGATGTGGTGATGGCGCAGCTGCGCGATCTCGTGCTCGACCGCACGCAGCTCCTGGCGGTAGTCCACGGTGGCGTAGGAAGGCCGGCCACGCGTGATGTCGTAGGCGATCCCTTCCACATCCTTGCACATCAGCTGTACCAGCCGGCTCAGGTGATCGAGCACCGGCGTGCCGGCAAAGGTCTGGCGCAGCAGCGGGTAATCCGTATTGGTGGAAAGGATGTACTCGTACAGGTCCAGCATGCGCAAATGGACCTGCACCAGCAGCCCGTCGTGGGTGGTGGTGTTGCCGCGCAGCACCAGGTCGCGCGCCGCCTGCTGCCGCTCCGCCACCACGATCTGCTGGCGCACCAGCTGGTTGAACTGCGCCTCGTAGTCATTGCCGGCATCGTAAAAGCCCGCCTTGATCTGGAGGTAGCCCGCCATCTCGTACAGYGCCTCGGCCAGCACCTGCTGCTTGGTGCGCCGCTGCGTTGCCCAGCTCACCACCATCGCGTAGGCCATGTAGGCCACCGCGCCAATGCCGAACAACAAGGCATGCTCGAACGCGCGCCGCACCACGAAGTCCTCGTTGATGGTCAGCGTCATGACAAACAAGGCCGAGAACTGCAATGGCAGGGTCTTGTTGCCATACACCGTCATCATGCCGGCCATGAAGGTCACCAGTACCAGCACCAGCGGCATCACGCGCGGGAACGGCGTGGCCATGGCCACCAGCAAGGTCACCGCCGTGCACAGCAGCACGCTGGCCAGCATCTCATTGAACTTGTGGCTGAACGGGCTGGGCAGGTCCATCAGGCTGGTGCACAGCGCGCCCATCGACACCACCATGGCGGTGGGCAGGTCCGTGAACTGCATGGCGATCAGCGTGGCGCCGATCACCCCGGTCGCGGAGCGCAGCCCGCGATAGACGTAATGCGAATAGACGAAGGTGCGGGCGTCGTGCGCGTATTGCATGTGGCGGCGTGTGGTCCTTACCGGCCTAGAGGCCCAGCCAGCGCGCGCGCATGGCCTGGCGGCCGCCTTCGGCCGTCACGGTGTACTGCGCCGCCGGCTCGCGCGCGAAGGTCAGCGGCAGCACGTGCAGCTCGTCGCGGCGGAACACGTGGCATTCGGCGCTGTCGCCGGTGCGGTAGCGCGCCAGCAGCTTGTCGAGCTGCCCCGGTGCCACGCGCAGGCCATCCACCGCGGCCAGCAGGTCGCCCGCCGAAAGCCCGGCCGCCTGCGCCGCGCCGCCATCGAGTACCTGGGTCACGCGCACCCAGCCGTCTTCGTTCTTGGTCTTGATGCCGAGCGCGGCGTTGCGCTCCGGCTTGGCCGGCACCGCCTTGATGCCGAAAGGCTTGAACAGCGCCGCCAGCTGCAGCTCGCCGGTGCCCTCGGTCAGCGAGCGCAGCAGCGCGCCCAGGCGCAGGCCGCTGACCTCGTCGAACAAGGCATGCAGCTCCGCCTCGGTGACGCCGCGCTGCTGCGCGCCCGGCGCATAGAAGCCGCTGCCATAGCGCTGCCACAGCGCGCGCATGATGTCGTCGAGCGAGCGCCGGTTGCGGGTCCTGGCGCGGATGGTGAGATCCAGCGCCAGCGCCACCAGCGAACCCTTGGTGTAATAGCTGACGATAGCGTTGGGCGCGTTCTCGTCCTGGCGGTAGTACTTGGTCCAGGCATCGAAAGAGCTTTCGGCCACGCTCTGCTTGGTGCGGCCATTGCCGCGCAGCACGCCGTTCCAGGTCTTGGCCAGCAGCTCCACGTACTGCTTCTCGGTGATGCGGCCGCTGCGCACCAGCATCAGGTCGTCGTAATAGCTGGTGAAACCCTCGAACAGCCACAGCAACGGCGTATAGGTTTCTTCGCGCAGCCGGTACGGCACGAAGGCCGCGGGCTTGACGCGCTTGACGTTCCAGGTGTGGAAATATTCGTGGCTGCACAGCCCGAGGAAGGTGCGGTAGCCCTCGGTGGCCTCCTCCTTGCCAAGCGCCGGCAGGTCCGCGCGCCCGCAAATCAGCGCCGTGCTGGCGCGATGCTCCAGCCCGCCGTAGCCGTCGGTGGTGACCATGGTCATGAACACGTAGCGGCGGTTGCTGTCGAGGAACGGTGCTTTTTCCGTCTTGGGCTCGAACAGCCGGATCTGCGCTTCGCAGATCTGCTTCAGATCGCGGCACACGCGGTCGAGGTCGAGTTGCGGCACGCGGCCCGTGAACACCACGTCGTGCTGGGCGCCGCAGGCCCGGAAGCTGCCCATGGTGAAGTTGCCCATCTCGACCGGGTGGTCGACCAGCTCGTCGTAGTCGGCAACCTGGTAGCGGCCGAAGCCGTAGCGCTTGGCGCCGCCGCGGCCAGCCGCTTCGCGCATGGCGGTGGCGACGCGCCAGCCGGTATAGGCCTCGCCGGCTGGCGCATGAATGTCCACCGTGCAGGGACGATCTTCCTGCCCTTCGGCGCACAGGAACACGGAACTGCCGTTGAAGAATCCGTGGGTGGCGTCGAGGTGCGCGGCGCGCACCGACAGATCCCAGGCGTAGACCTCGTAGCTGAGCGCGAGCGGCCCGTCCACCGGCGCCGCCTGCCAGCTCTGCTTGTCGAGCTTGGCGAGTGCCACCGGCTTGCCGCCGGCATCCGCGCGGATGCGCACGATATTGCGTGCGAAGTCGCGGATCATGTAGCTGCCGGGAATCCACGCCGGCAGGTAGAACTGCTGGCCGGCGGGATCGGGGGCGTCGACCGTGACAGTGACGGCGAACAAGTGCGCTTCGGGTTGAAGCGGGGCGATGGCGTAATGGATCGGCTTCATGAGCGTGATTGTAGCGCCATGCCCGGCCCCGCCTGCCCCGGACCCCGCGCCGGCTCAGGCGTTGACGTTCACCACCACGCGGCCGCGCATGCCGCCATCGACGATCTTGCGGCCAGCCTCGATCGCCTCGGACAAGCCGATCTCGCGGGTAATGGCGCGCAGGCGATCCGGCTCCAGGTCTTGCGCCAGGCGTTGCCAGGCTTCCTCGCGCCGCGCCATCGGCGCCATCACGCTATCGATGCCGTAAAGCGTGATGCCGCGCAGGATAAAGGGCGCCACCGAGCCCGGGAAGTCCAGTCCTTGCGCCAGCCCGCASGCCGTSACSRCGCCGCCGTAGCGCACCTGSGCGCAGGCGTTGACCAGCGTRTGCGARCCSACCGARTCCACCACSSCSGCCCAGCGCTCCTTTTGCATCGGCTTGTTCGGCTTGCCGAGTTCGGTGCGGTCGACGACATCCGCCGCGCCCAGCGCTTTGAGGAAGTCAGCCTCGGCAGTCTTGCCGGTGGACGCCACCACGCGATAGCCCAGCCGGGACAGGATCGCGATGGCGACCGAGCCCACCCCGCCCGAGGCACCGGTCACCAGCACCTCGCCATCGCCCGGCTTGACCCCGGCGCGCTCCAGCGCCAGTACCGACAGCATGGCGGTATAGCCCGCGGTGCCGATGGCCATGGCCTGCCGCGTGGTGAAGGCATCCGGCAAGGCCACCAGCCAGTCGCCCTTGAGGCGCGCGCGCTGCGCCAGGCAGCCCCAGTGCGTCTCGCCCACGCCATAGCCGTTGAGCACGACCTTGTCGCCGGCCTTCCAGCGCGGATGCGTGGATTCCAGCACCGTGCCGGCCCCGTCGATGCCCGCGACCATCGGCCACTTGCGCACCACCGGCGAGCGGCCCGTGATGGCCAGCCCGTCCTTGAAATTGATGGTGGAGTAATCGACGGCGACCAGCACGTCGCCCTCGGCGGGGAGGCTGGATTCATCGAGCGCGGTAACGGCGGCCTGGGTGGCGCCGTCCGCCTGGGTCAGCAGCAAAGCCTGGAACGTCATGGTGTCTCCTTCGGATTCTTGATGAAAGACATCCGGACGCCCCCGGCACGGCAGCGCCGGGAGGCCGCCGGCGCCAAGTGCTTACTTCTTGAGGCTGGCGAGCTTGCGCTCGAGCGTGGCAACGTCCGCGGCGCCGGGGATGCGGGTGCCGTCCATGAAGAACACTGCCGGGGTACCGGTGATATTCAGGCTCTGGCCGAGCGCCAGGTTGTCATCCACCGGCGTCTTGCAGCTGCCGTTGCCGGTCAGCGCCACATGGCTCAGCATCCAGTCGCGCCAGGCCTTGGTGCGGTCGGTTGCGCACCAGACCTGCTTGGCCTTCACGGAGGAATCTGGCGACAGCACCGGATAGAGGAAGGTGTAGACCGTGATGTTGTCCATCTGCTGGAAGGTCTGCTCGATGCGCTTGCAGTAACCGCAGTTCGGGTCGGAGAACACCGCCACCTGGCGGCTGCCGTCGCCCTTGCTCCACTTGATGGCGCGCGCCAGCGGCAGGTCCGACCACTTGATGCGGTTGATTTCGGCCAGCCGCTCCTCGGTCAGGTTGGTGCCGGTCTTGCTGTCGACCATCTCGCCATTGATGATGTAGCGGCCGGTCGCATCCGTATAGACCACCTGGCCGCCGACATTGACTTCGAACAAGCCGGGCACCGGGGTCTTGGCCACGCTCTTCACTTCGGCGCGCCCGCCGAGCATCTTCTGCATCGATTCCTTGATGCGGTCGGTGCCGGGATCGCCGGCAGCCATGGCGTGGAGCGCGAAGCCGGCAGCCGCCAAACCGCCAACGATGGTGGCTGACAGGGCGGTACGGCGGCGCAGGAATTGCAACATGTTGACTCCAGTGAATCGATGGTTCGGTACGCGTGAGACGGGCTCGGGGCTCAGCCCAGCGCGCGCCCGATAAGAAAACGTTTAAGCAGCGGCTGCCCTCCCACCGCCCTCATGCCGGTATTGCGCACTGCGCGTGCGATGCCGCCAGGCAGGGAAAACAGCCGGTGCAGGCCATCGGTGGCAGCCGTCAGGGAAAGCAGGTCTGTGGCGCGCGCCCGCTCATAGCGGCGCAGCAGGCGCAGGTCGCCTTCGCCACGGAAAGACTCTTTGTCGGCCATTACGCGGCCAAGTTCCGCCACATCGCGCAAACCCAGGTTCATGCCCTGGCCGGCCAGCGGGTGCACCACGTGCGCTGCGTCGCCTACCAGTACCACGTGCGGCTGGACGAACTGCTCGGCGCGCTGCAGCACCAGGGGGAAGCCCTGCGCCGGCGTCACGCAGCGCAGCGCGCCGAACTGGCGCCCCACGGCGCCGCTGGCGGCCTGCATCACGGTATCAGCCAGTGCCTCCGGAGACAGCGCCAGCAGGTCGCTCGCGTGGCCCTCCTCGGCCGACCACACCATGGAGACGCGGCGTCCGGGCAAAGGCAACAGCGCCAGGATCTCGCCGTTGGCGGGCTCCTCGTCGGCCATCAGCTTGGGGGGCGTACCCAGGAACCACTGCCAGGCCGTGTCCTGATGCGGGAGCTCGCACTCGAAATTGGCCACCACGCCGAGCTGGCGGTAGCGGCGCTTCGCAACTGCGATATGACACTGGTCGCGCAGCCACGAACGCGCGCCATCCGCGCCCACCACGCAGGCGGCGCGCACCTTGTCGCCACCGGCGAGCGTCAGCGTGGCGCCCTCGTGGTCGCGCGCGAAGGCCGCCGCGGTATCGTCATGCCAGTGCACCTGTGGCTGGAAACGCAAGGCGGTATCGAGCACGCGCTCGACATGGCCGGATTCGATGATCCAGGCCAGTTGCGGCACGGTCGCGGCATATGCCGAAAAATGCAGGTCGCCGGCGGCCGGGGTATCGGCCTGCGCTGCGCTCACATCGCCGAACACACGCATATCGGACACCATTTGCATCCGTGCGGGATCCAGCGCCTCCCACACACGCAACTGCTCCAGCAACGCCTGCGAACTCGCCGAGAAGGCGTAGATGCGGCTGTCCCACTGGTCCGGCTCCGGCACGGCCCCGCGGGGCCGCGGCGCGATCAGCGCCACCTGCATGCCCTGCTGGGCCAGCAGCAACGCACAAGCCTTGCCGACGATGCCGCCGCCGACCACGGCAACCTGGAAACGGGAGGGAGATGGACGAGTCATGCGTGAATTATAGCCACCCCGGCACATTGCCCTTGCCGTACCCACGCGCGTCGGAACCGGCCGCGTAACGTGCAGGGCAAACGGGGGTACCTGCGGAGAGCGAGGAAATACGAGGACCAGAGGGAGCGGCCGGCGGGTTCAGCGCAACGTCTGGCGAGGTTACAATAGCCATCTTTCCGATGGCAATTCCGGCACAAAAGCGGTGAGTGAAGCCCCGCTTTGGCTGTCTTGCCTCGTGCTGCACTTTTCCCCTCTGCGTCCCAATCGCCGCGCCAACCGCGCCAGACGCACCCAGGGCGAACCGCAACCCATTGATTTTTAAAGGTTTACCATGAGCCTCAAATGCGGCATCGTCGGCCTGCCCAACGTCGGCAAGTCCACGCTGTTCAACGCCCTGACCAAGGCCGGCATCGCCGCCGAGAACTACCCGTTCTGCACCATCGAGCCCAATGTGGGCGTGGTGGAAGTGCCGGATCCGAGGCTTGTCAACCTGGCCGAGATCGTCAAGCCCGAGCGCGTCCTGCCGGCCGTGGTCGAATTCGTCGACATCGCCGGCCTGGTGGCGGGCGCCTCCAAGGGTGAAGGCCTGGGCAACCAGTTCCTGGCCAATATCCGCGAAACCGACGCCATCACCCACGTGGTGCGCTGCTTCGAGGACGAGAACGTCATCCACGTCGCCGGCAAGGTCGATCCGCTGTCCGACATCGAGGTGATCAATACCGAACTGGCGCTGGCTGACCTCGCCACCGTGGAAAAGGCCCACGCCCGCTACATCAAGCCCGCGCGCGCCGGTGACAAGGAAGCGCTGCGCCTGGTGGCCGTGCTGGAAAAGGCCCAGGCCGTGCTCAACGAAGCCAAGGCCGTGCGCACGCTCGACCTGTCGGACGAAGAATGGGCCGCCATCAAGCCGCTGTGCCTGATCACCGCCAAGCCCACCATGTACGTAGCCAACGTGCGTGAAGACGGCTTCGAGAACAATCCGCACCTGGACGCCGTGCGCGCCCACGCCGCCAAGACCAAGTCGCCGGTCGTGGCCGTCTGCGCCGCCATCGAAGCCGAGATCGCCGACCTCGACGATGCGGACAAGGCCGAGTTCCTGGCCGACCTCGGCATGGAAGAACCCGGCCTGGACCGCGTGATCCGTGCGGGCTTTACCCTGCTGGGCCTGCAGACCTATTTCACCGCCGGCGTGAAGGAAGTGCGCGCGTGGACGATCCATGTGGGCGACACCGCTCCGCAGGCGGCCGGCGTGATCCACACCGACTTCGAACGCGGCTTCATCCGCGCCCAGACCATCGCCTATGAAGACTTCATTACCTACAAAGGTGAGCAAGGCGCCAAGGAAGCCGGCAAGATGCGCGCGGAAGGCAAGGAGTATGTGGTGAAGGATGGCGACGTGATGAACTTCTTGTTTAACGTCTAAGCAGACTGCGCCACTGTCCGCCGGCTGGATTCGGCGGGCGACGAAAAATGAGCCCCGCAAGGCATGTGTGCCTGCGGGGCTTTCTGTTTCAGGTGACGGCCCGTCGCTCGTGCCGAGCCACCGCAAATTCATCCATCATGCGCGCCCTCCGAGTCCCGCAAGACCGCGAGTTCGCTCAACACCAGCGCTTCGTTAGCGAGTGTCGCCGCCAGCGAGAGCAGGTGACCTTGTGTCTCGTCAGTCAAGTTCGCAAGGGTGCCACCGGCAGCGTTCTCGATCGCGACCGACAGCAGCGCGTTGAGTTGGGCAGCCTTTTCCGCGGCGAGGCTAAGCGGGCTTTCGGATGCAGCGTGCGCGGTCACGAAGATATCGCGGCCTGTCTGCTCGGCGCTAATGTTGTACTGCGGGTGCTTACACATCGAACGCCCTCCGTTGGGAAGCGCGCTCGCGCTAACCGGGAGGAGTTTGGGGAAATACAGATTGCCCGAAATGGGCGTACGAAGACTGGGGCATGCAGATGCCTCCTACGTTGCGGTTTCAACTCCGCTCCCCCGACGCCAATCGGGGTGGGCGGGCGCAAGGCAGGGTTGGCGTACCAGAACGTAGGGAACCGGCGAGCCCGAAGGCTCCCCCGCCCAGGCCCGCCCATAGGGACGTGCGAAGGCGCGACGGAAAAAACCGCCTGGCGGCGGTTATCCGCCTACGTTTTCGGGACGCCAATCCCGGTCGCTGTGGTTGCAGCGGCTCCCCTAGTATAGCGCCGGCAGCAATGATCTTGCGCATTCCCGAGGCATCGGCTGCTGACTCCACGAAGAAGCACAAACACAGATTGGAGCTGCTCCCTAGTAGACTCACGCCGGTCAGGCACCGGAGCGTGTTAACGAAAACATGACAACTGCACGCCCGCGAAGCCGCTAAAATATCCAGATTCGCCGCCGGCATTTAGCTGGCAGGACACTACGTGGAAGGAGGGGGCAATGATGAAGTTGACTGGCATTGGCCTATACACCTTCCATGAAGCTGCGACCCGTGCGCGACCTGCGGCGCTGGCTGGACGGCTATGCATATCGGGACAAGACAACCCGGCATGCGGTCCCGGTTGCTCCACTTTGGGAGACCGAACTGGCGGAAGCGGACGTGGATGGGATCAGTTTTCATGATTTGCTGGAAGTCCGATTCGTCCGAGCGTTTCGCCAGCACGGCGTCAGCCTGCAAACGATACGCCTCGCCAGCCGCAAGGCACGCGAGCTTTTTGCCCTGCCACATCCCTTTACCTCCCGCCGTTTCCAGACGGACGGCCGCACAATCTTCGCGTCCACCATACAAGAATCCGGTGAGACCGAATTGCTGGACTTGGTGAAAAGCCAGTACGCGTTTCAGAAGATCATCGAGCCCTCTTTGTATCGTGGCATCGAATTTGGTGCTGACGATGCCGCCGCGCGCTGGTACCCGACGCTGCGCAGCAAGGCCGTGGTCTTGGATCCTGCAATCGCCTTCGGCAAGCCCATTGTCACTGATGGCGCCATCAGAACTTCAATCCTCGCCGAGGCATTCCAGGCCGAAGGCGACAAACAGCTTGTTGCCAGGTTGTATGAAGTGCCTGTTGCCTCGGTGGAGGCCGCAGTCGCGTTTGAAGAACGCCTGGTAGCGTGAAGTTCTTCGCTGACAACAATCTCTCTCCAGCGCTGGCACGGGCGCTCCACTCGCTTTCCGAACCATACGGGCACTCCGTCGCTCCCTTGCGAGACCGCTTCCCACAAGACACAACGGATGCGGCCTGGATCGACGCTCTCTCGCAAGAAGGTGGATGGGCGGTCATCACGCACGACAAGCTGAACAAAGGCCTCGAGCGAGAAGCACTACGCCGTGCGGGGCTAATTGTCTTCTTTCTCGACAAAAGCTGGTCAAACCATAGGCTCTGGGATATTGCGCACAATCTGGTGCGGTGGTGGCTACGGATCATCGAGCAATCTGAAGGAATCAAAGGCGGAGCCGCCTTCAAGGTTCCCTTCAACTTCTCTGGCAAAGGCCAGTTCGAACAAGTCAAACTCTAGGACAGGCGCAAAGCGGCGTCTCACGACACCCTATGCCAATGGCTGTGGCACCAACGCCCGATCTCGACCTGGCCTGGACAAGGAAGCTACAAAAGGCGCGGGCTTGCAACCAGTGCGCGCTTTGCGTCGGGCCTCCGGCATCTGCGAGCGCCATCAAGCCGGCGGTCACACAACGCAGCAATGTGAATCGGCTCTGATGTTCCAGCCGATCCAATCATGGTTGGCGCACAGCGGCATGCTGACGGCAACTGTCACCTYTCACAGTGCCCCCAAATCCTCCCCCCGCAGCCCCACCAGCAGCGCCTGTCCGTCCGGCCCTACGCGGAACTCGCCATAGCGCGCCTTCTCGAACCGCGCCCCCTGCCCTTCCTGGAAGAAGAACGCATCGGTGGACACCTGTGCCTGCACGCCGCCCCAGCGGGTCGGCACGTTCTGGAAGCGCAGCAGTTGCTCGCCGCCGGCCAGTGCCGCGCCCGTGTACAGGCGCACGAAGGTGGCTTCGCCGCGTGCATCGCGGCGGATCACGGCAACTTGCTCGCGGGTGGGCTCGATGCCTTGCAGCTTGCCTGCCTGGCGGATGGACTCGGCGATGGCAAAGTTCAGTGCCATGTAGTCGCCTTGCATGAGCGAGCGCGGATCGACTGGCGCCAGTCGCAGGTAGACGGTGCCGCCATGCGCCAGCAGCCGTTCCTTGCCGGCGATGGCGAAGGCGGCCAGCCCGAGCGTGAGCACCCATGCCAACAATATCCAGCGTTTCATGCTTGTCTCCTTGCGCCTTCGCGGCGCAGCGCCAGGCGCAGCAGCAGCACGGCGATGCCGGCGCCGGCGAGCGTGGCGGACTTGATCAGCAGCGTCCAGTGCAGCGCGCTGTAGTACCAGATGAAGCCGCTGCCGAGCGCGGCGACGGCCAGGCCCAGCCAGGGCAGCGAGCCGCGGCGCAGCGCCAGGCCGAGCGCGAGGGCGGCGGCGACTACCGCCGGCGCACCGGCGAGCAACGCGCTGAACAGCACCGCGCCGACAAGCGCGCTGCCCCGCACTGCCGGGCTTAGCTGCATCCGGCCTGCCTCGGCAAGTACAAACGCGGCGAGCACCGCGCCAAACAGCGCGCCAGCCATCCAGTAGTTGCCGGCGTGGCGCCCGGTATCGGCATCGAACAGCAGTGCCTGAGGCTGGCTGAGGCCGGTCACCACCAGGGCCGCGCCCAGTGCGAACAGCAGCGTGGCATCCGCGGCCGGCTCGATCCAGTTGTGCAGACCGGCGGCGCAGAGCCGCCCTTCCGCCACCACGAAGCCGGTGAGCAGCGTCATGGCGAAGGGCGCGAGCCAGCCTAGCGAGAAGCTCATGGCTTGCCAGACGTGGCGCAGGCCGGGCGTCATGGCCAGGTGGAGCGCCAGGGCCACGCCGGTCCATACGCCCAGCGCGGCCAGGAAGCGATGGAGCCGGTTGCTGACCAGCACATAGAGCACGGCCTCCAGCAGCGCGAGCGCGCCCCAGAAGGCGGCCGATTCGAGCAGGCGGCCGCCGCCGTAGGCCTGGCTCGCGCCGTACACGAGCAGGCCCTGGCCGCTGAGGCTGACGGCCAGCGCGAATTGCTCGAGCGCGGTGGCGCCCGCGCGGCGCCGGTACAGCACCGCGGCCAGCGCGATCATGGCGGCGCCGCAGAGCGCCATTGCCGTGGCGTTGTCGCGCGCGGCCACAAAAACCGAGCCGAGCAGGAAGGCGAGGAAGAACACCGCACCGAGCCAGCCCGCAAGTCCCATCAACAGCCTGACGGCCCATGGCGTGCGCCCTTGTGCGGCTTGCGGCTGCCCTTGCACCAAGCCGAGCGCGGCCAGGTCCTGCCACAACCTTTGTACTACGTGACGGTCGCTGGTCATGCCGGCTCTCCATTGGGCGCGCCGCTTTGGGCTTGACCGTGGTGTCGATAGGCGCGCAGCAGCCAAGCCGCCGCCGCCGCGGACAGACCGATGGTCAGCAGCCCGAGGATCAGGAAGGCGCCGAACGCGTCCCGGCTGCCCTCCAGCAGTAGCCGGGCAACCCCGGTCACCAGCAGCACGATGACCGAGAAGCTGGCCAGGCTGAGCGCCACCACATCGAATGCCCGCAGCCGGAACCAGGCCAGCAGCCCGCCCAGCGTGAGCATGGCCACGCCGAACATGGCGGGATCGAAGCGGTTGTGCAGGATGCTGGCGAGGCCGAGCCAGCCGGCGTAGGCGCACGCCAGCGTGGCAAGGATGCGCGCGCTGGCCAGCCCGCGAAAGCCGTAGGCCGGCGCCGCTGCGCGCAGCGCGAACCACAGCACCAGCTGCACGAGCGTGGCCGCCAGCAGCGAGAGCGTGGTGGCGCGTTCGCCAGCCGCGCCAAACAGCAGGTCGAACATGCCGCCCACGCCAAGGCGCACGCTGAAATACCGCAGCAGCGCGACATTGGCCAGCACGATCACCACCCACCAGTGCGGCGCCGCGCGCGCGGCCAGCGCCCACGGGATCGCCAGCAGTGCCCACAGGGCGAACAGCTGCCACGCGTCCGCGCCGGTCTGGTAGACCTGCCCGATCACGGCCAGCAGCACGCCGGCCACCACCTGGGCGCCGCAAAGCGCCGCCAGCCCCGCCATGTCGGCGGGCGGGCGCAGCCAGGCGAATCCCGCCAGCAGCGTCAGCGCGCCGGCCAGCAGGCCAAACTTGGCGAACTTGTGCAGGTCCTGCCAGTTGAAGGCGAAGAACACGATCACGCCGGCGCACAGCAGCGCGGCGCCCAGCATCAGCAACGTGCGATCGAGCCAGGTCCGCCACTGCGCCGCGTCGGGCTCGGTCCCTGGCCAGCCGGCGGCCACGCCGTCGGCGCCGAGCACGCCCTGCTCACGCCAGTGTGCCAGCGCCTGGCGCGCTGCCCGCCGGTCTTGAAAACCCTGCGTTGTGGTTGCCTGCATTGATGCCCCATGTGATGGATACGCCAGCGCACTGTAGCAAAGGCGCCGCCTCTGCGCAGCTTTCCTTGCGTGAGCGGGAACATGCAACAGCGCTGCTTTGCCGCCCTGTCCCGGCCCGGTATGCTGTGCGTTTCTCCAACCCAGCCACGCCTCGCCATGACCCTTGGTATCCTCGCCGCCATCCACGATGAAGTCGACGGCCTGATCGCCGCCATGCGCCACGATGACGCCCGCGCCACCGTGCGGACTATCGGCATGCGCGACTATCACGTTGGCCATCTCTACGGCCAGCGCTGCGTGCTGGTGCTCGCGCGCATGGGCAAGGTGGCGGCGGCGGCCACCACGGTCACCCTGGTGCGCGAGTTCGGCGTGGATGAGATCGTCTTCACCGGCCTGGCCGGCGGCATCGGGGCCGAGACGCGGGTCGGGGACGTGGTGGTGGCGGACCGCACGCTGCAGCACGACCTGGACGCGCGGCCGTTTTTTGCCCGGCATGAGGTCCCGCTGCTGGATCGCGCTGAATTCCCCACCGACCCGGCGCTTACCGCCGCGCTGCGCGATGCAGTGGCAGGCTACCTGCGGGATGATCTGCCGACCTCCGTCCCGGCCGGCGTGCTGGCGCGCTTCGGGGTCAGCGCGCCCAGGCTGCATGTGGGGATGATCGCCAGCGGCGACCAGTTCATCGGCTCCCCCGCCGCCGCGGCCGAGTTGCGCGAGCGCTTGCCCGGCGTGCTGGCGGTGGAAATGGAAGGCGCCGCGGTGGCGCAGGTTTGCCATGAGTATGGCGTGCGGCATGCGGTGATGCGCACGCTATCTGATCGGGCCGACGATAGTGCGCATGTGGATTTCCCGGCGTTCTTGACCGAGGTGGCCAGCCACTATTCGAGCGGGGTTTTGAGGCGGTTTTTGGAACTGCGCGGGTAAGGGGAGGTTTTCGAACTGAGATTCGGATGCCTTGTATTTAAACTCGGCATTCACTTTGAGCCAGGCATCCGGGCACCGTCTACCGCCCCCTGGCAACACCCCAAACACCCACCAGCAGGCCTGCTCCCAGGATCGCCGCAAACCAGCCCGCCATCTGCCCGGCAACAAACCAGTGCAAGCCCTGCCCGCCGTAAAACGCGGCCAGCGCCCCCAACGCCCCGAACAGCATCGCCGCCAGCAGGCTGACCCGGCCCGCCGGGTGCAGCCACCGCGCCGCCAGCCCGACCAGCACCCCTACCACCAGCGTACCCAACATCACTTTCTCCTGTATTCCTGAAATGGCGGCTTGCTTCGACGGCTCCCCTGAAGGCCGTGCGTGGCCATAACAATACGGTAATGCCGGCCTTCACCCATCCGTACCACGGCAAGATCCGCGCCGGGCGCTATAATGTAGCCCGGTTCGGCGGCGCTTTGCGCCGGAATCCGCGCTTGAATTCATGCCCGGATTGCACCTGACTCCCGCGCTGCAGCCTGCAAAGCCGCTGCCCGGAGCCCGGCCAGAGAGACATGCTCCCCACCATGCAACTGCTCGCGATCGGTATCAATCACACCACGGCGCCCGTCTCGCTGCGCGAACGGGTGGCGTTTCCGCTCGAGCAGATCAAACCCGCGCTGGGCGCCTTGCGCACCCACCTGGCGGGCAGGAACGGCACCGAAGCCGCCATCCTCTCCACTTGCAACCGCACCGAGATCTACTGCGCGACCGATGTGCTGGTGTCGGGGTCGGAAGGCTTCGAGCACACGCTGCGCTGGCTGGCGCAGCATCATAACGTGCCGGCCGGAGAACTCGCGCCCCACCTCTATTCCCTGCCGCAGTCGGAAGCCGTACGCCACGCGTTCCGGGTAGCCAGCGGGCTGGATTCGATGGTGCTGGGCGAAACCCAGATCCTGGGCCAGCTGAAGGATGCGGTGCGCACAGCCGGCGAAGCCGGCGCGCTGGGCACCTACCTGAACCAGTTGTTCCAGCGCACCTTTGCGGTGGCCAAGGAAGTCCGCGGCCAGACCGAGATCGGCGCGCATTCGGTGTCCATGGCGGCCGCCGCGGTACGGCTGGCCCAGCGGATTTTTGAAAGCGTCTCGACCCAGCGCGTGCTGTTTATCGGCGCGGGAGAAATGATCGAGCTGTGCGCAACGCACTTTGCAGCGCAAACGCCACGCCAGATCGTGGTGGCCAACCGCACCGTCGAGCGCGGCGAGAAGCTCGCCGAGCAGCTTGCCGGCCAGGGCCTGACCACCGAGGCGATCCGCCTGTCGGACCTGGGCGMGCGSCTGCACGAGTTCGACATCGTGGTGTCSTKCACCGCSAGTTCSCTGCCSATCATCGGSCTGGGCGCGGTGGAACGCGCGGTCAAGCTGCGCCGCCACCGCCCCATCATGATGGTGGACCTGGCCGTGCCGCGCGACGTCGAGCCCGAAGTCGCACGCCTGGATGACGTCTTCCTGTACACCGTGGACGACCTCGGTGCCATCGTGCGCGAGGGCAACGCCATGCGCCAGGCGGCCGTGGCCCAGGCGGAAGCCATCATCGAGAGCCGCGTGCAGAACTTCATGCACTGGCTGGAAACCCGCAGCGTGGTGCCGGTCATCCGTGACCTGCAGGCGCAGGGCGAGGCCATGCGCCAGGCCGAGCTGGAGCGCGCGCGCCGGATGCTGGCGCGCGGCGACGACCCCGAGGCTGTGCTCGAAGCACTGTCCGGCGCGCTGACCCGCAAATTCCTGCATGGCCCCACCCACGCGCTGAACCACACCCAGGGCGACGACCGCGAAACCCTGCTGCGCCTGGTGCCCGGCCTGTTCCGCCACAGCAGCCACTCCGAGCGCTAGCCGCGCTCACCTCGGCCGCGCGTGTCCTGCGCGTGGCCAGCCTTGCGTTGCCCCGGCCCGTTCCGCCGCGCCGCACGCAGCCTCACCCCAGCAACATTTCGCACCCACCGTTTCATCGCGTCCCCGGATATCCATGAAAGCCAGCATGCTCACCAAGCTCGACCAACTGGCCGAGCGGCTCGACGAAGTCAACGCCCTGCTAGCGCGCGAGGACGCCACCGCCAAGATCGACCAGTACCGCAAGCTCACCCGCGAGCATGCCGAACTGTCTCCGGTGGCCGAGCAATATGCGCAGTATCGCCAGGCGCAGGACGACCTCGCCACCGCGCAGGCGCTGCTGGACGATCCCGAGATGAGGGAGTTCGCCGCCGATGAAATCACCGCGGCCCGCGAACAGTTGGAAACGCTGGCAGGCAGCCTGCAGAAACTACTGCTGCCCAAGGACCCCAACGATGACCGCAATCTGCTGCTGGAAATCCGTGCCGGCGCGGGCGGCGAGGAAAGCGCGCTGTTCGCGGSCRACCTGCTGCGCATGTACACGCGCTACGCCGAGCGCCAGCGCTGGCAGGTGGAGGTCATGAGCGAATCCCCGTCGGACCTGGGCGGCTACAAGGAAGTGATTATCCGGATCGCCGGCGATGCGGCATTCTCCAGGCTCAAGTTCGAATCCGGCGGCCATCGCGTGCAGCGCGTACCGGCCACCGAGGCGCAGGGGCGCATCCATACGTCCGCCTGCACGGTGGCGGTGATGCCCGAGGCCGACGAGGTGGGCGAGATCGAGATCAATCCCTCCGACCTGCGCGTCGATACCTTCCGCGCCTCGGGTGCCGGCGGCCAGCACGTCAACAAGACCGATTCGGCGGTGCGCCTCACCCACCTGCCCACCGGCATCGTGGTGGAATGCCAGGACGACCGCAGCCAGCACCGCAACAAGGACAAGGCCATGAAAGTCCTGGCCGCCCGCTTGATGGACCAGAAGCTGCGCGCTGCCCAGGCGCAAGAAGCCACTACCCGGCGCAACCTGATCGGCACCGGCGACAGAAGCGACCGTATCCGCACCTACAACTTCCCGCAGGGGCGGGTGACCGATCACCGGATCAACCTGACGCTCTACAAGATCGACATGATCATGGACGGCGACCTGGACGAACTGTTGTCCGCGCTGGCCGCGGAACACCAGGCCGATCAATTGGCGGCGCTCGGCGAAGGACATTAATCGCGAATCGACGCGCGGCAATACCACGTTATTGCGAAAAAATAACTATCGCCGGGGTAATCAGTCGAATCGCGAGGCGTAAATCGAGATATCTGAACGAAAACCTTTGTATCTGTTGTAAATGCTTGCAACAGCACTAGCGTGCCATTTTTCGCTGTCTATAATCGTTTTCGACCGAGCCGCCATCCAGAGGTCGGCGTGTCGCTACTCTAAAACGGACAAAAGGACGAAATCATGAAGAAACTGCTCGCGCTGCTGATGATCACCGCCGCCATGGCCGCCTGCGGCAAGAAGGACGAAGCCCCGGCCACGTCGAGCGCCGAAAGCGCCATGCAGAACGCCGCCGAATCCGCCAAGGCCGCCGCCAGCGATGCCGCAGCCGCCGCCGGCCATGCCGCCGATGCCGCCAAGGCTGCCGCGAACAGTGCCGCTTCCGATGTCTCGGCCGCTGCCGACAAGGCCAAGGAAGACGCCGACAACGCCATGGCAAAGGCCAAGGAAGCTACCAAGGACGCCGTCAACGCCAGCGCCGACAAGGCCAAGGACACCGTCAACAAGTAATTCCCGCACCTTACGCGTTTCACGCTGCCCGCAGCGATCGCGCGGGCGGCCCGAAAGTGCCCGCCGCTCAGGCAAGCGCGTTACACTGCAAACCCCGTCCGGGCGCCTCCCGACGGGGTTTTGCTTTTCCCTTGTTCGTTTTCGCTTCCGGTCTTCCGTCTTGCGCCCCCGTGGCGCGCCTCGCCCTGCCCCGCCGCCCCATGTCCAGCACCCAGTCCAACGCCTCCTCCGCAGCCGCCGGCCCGCATGCCGCCACGCCAGTCGCCTTGCCTGAAGCGGCCACTGTGCGTGAAGTCCTGGCGTTGGCTGCCGCAGCGGGATTGCCGGCGCTCGAAGCGCGGCTGCTGGTGAGCCACGTCACCGGGTTGTCCCGCACGCAGTTGATCACCCGCGATGACGAAACGCTGAACCCCGTCCAGCGCGAAAGCATCGCGGCCCTGCTGGGGCGCCGCTTGGCCGGGGAGCCGGTGGCCTACCTGCTGGGTGAACGTGAATTCTTCGGGCGCGGCTTCCGCGTCACGCCCGATGTGCTGATTCCGCGCCCGGACACGGAAATCGCCGTGGAAGCCGCCTTGAAGCTGYTGGCCCCGCTGCCATCCCCGCGCGTGCTCGACATGGGCACCGGCTCGGGCGCGCTGGCAGTCACCCTTGCATGCGAGCGTCCCGACGCCGAAGTCTGGGCCACCGACATATCGCCCGGCGCCCTGCAGGTTGCCGAAGGCAACGCACGCGCGCTCGGCGCCGCCAATGTGCGCTTTCTCGCCTCCGACTGGTATGCCGGGCTGCCCGGCGGCCTGCGCTTCGACCTGATTGTCAGCAATCCGCCCTATATCGCCGCCGGCGACCCGCACCTGGCCCAGGGCGACCTGCGCTTCGAGCCGATCGACGCGCTGACCGATCACGGCGATGGTTTGTCCGACCTGGCCGCCATCGTGGCCGGGGCGCGCGCGCGCCTGCATGCGGGTGGCTGGCTGCTGATGGAACATGGCTATGACCAGGGCCAGGCTGCGCGCGACCTGCTGGCCGCGGCCGGCATGACGGAAATCTTCACCGTGCGCGACCTGGCGGACCACGAGCGCTGCACCGGCGCGCGGCTGCAACCCGCGTCCGGGGCGGGCGCCTGAAGCAAGCGGCCGATTCCGGTAAAATCAATCGCTTGCAGGCGCGTACATCACGCGCCCTCCGATTTCCAGATGGCGGCGCCCGAACCGGCACCGCATTCAACCGTAAAGAGACATCATGAGTGACGTGCAGCAAAAGATCGACCAGATCGTCAAGGGCAGCCCGGTGGTCCTGTTCATGAAGGGCACCGCCCAGTTCCCGATGTGCGGCTTCTCCGGCCGCGCCATCCAGATCCTGAAGGCCTGCGGCGTCGACGCGCCGACCACGGTCAATGTGCTGGAAGACGAAGGCATCCGCCAGGGCATCAAGGAATACGCCAGCTGGCCAACCATTCCGCAGCTTTACGTGAACGGCGAATTCGTCGGCGGCTCGGACATCATGATGGAGATGTACCAGAACGGCGAACTGCAATCGCTGCTCAAGGCCTGAGCGCGCGATGACCGCAGCGGGTGACGCCAAGCCGCGGCGCATCGTCGTCGCGATCACCGGCGCCACCGGCGCGGTCTACGGGGTCCGCCTGGTACAGATACTCAGTGCCGCGCCCGGCATCGAAACCCACCTGCTGATTTCGCCGGCAGGCGTGATGAACCTGCAGCACGAACTCGACATGGGCAAGGCCGAGGTGGAAGCGTTTGCCCACGTCGTCCACAACGTGCGCGATATCGGCGCGACCATCGCCAGCGGCTCCTTCGCAGCCCACGCGATGGTGGTGGCGCCCTGCTCCATGCGCACGCTGGCGGCGGTAGCCCACGGCATGTCCGACAACCTCATCACCCGCGCCGCCGACGTCACGCTCAAGGAGCGCCGCAAGCTGGTGCTGATGGTGCGCGAAACGCCGCTGAATCTAGCGCACCTGCGCAATATGACCGCCGTCACCGAGATGGGCGGCATCATCTTCCCCCCGGTCCCCGGCTTCTACCAGAAGCCGCAGAGCGTGGCCGAACTGGTCGACCACACCGTTGGCCGCGTGCTGGACCTGATCGACGTACCGCAGACACTGGCGCCGAGCTGGGCCGGACTCAACGGCCAGGCCTGAAACCTCCCGCAAACGCAGCGCGGCAGGCGCCTGCGGTGCCCGCCGTCAACGCCAGTAGCGATAACGGCGGCCGTATCCGCCGTAGTAGCCGTATCCACCGTAATAGCCCGGGCTCACCACCACCGCCGGAGCGGCATAGACCGGTGCGGGCGCAACGGCAACCTCGCCGCCATAGCCCGGATAAGCCGGGTACACCGCGCAACCGCCCAGCATGGCGGCACCCGCTACCGCGATTCCCATCATCCACGTCTTCATTTCATCGTCCTTGCGGCTTTGTGTAGCCTCAAGAACGTTATACGGGCCAGCTTGGTAATACAGGGGCAACGCCCTGTAACCCTTGTTACGAATCGCAACGTTTAGGCGAAGGTAAAAACCCGCGCGACCACCCTATATCTCAAACCTGACCCCCTGCGCCAACGGCAACGCGTCGCCATAGTTGACCGTATTGGTAGCCCTGCGCATATACCCCTTCCAGGCATCCGACCCGGATTCCCGCCCCCCACCGGTGGCCTTCTCCCCACCAAACGCGCCACCAATCTCCGCCCCGCTGGTCCCGATATTCACATTGGCGATCCCGCAATCGCTCCCCGCGGCCGACATGAAGCGTTCCGCCTCGCGCAGCGACTCGGTGAAGATGCAAGACGACAAGCCATGCTCCGACGCATTGTTCAGCGCGACGGCCTCCTCCAGCATGGTGTAGGGCATCACATAGAGAATCGGCGCGAAGGTTTCCGTCAGCATCGTCTCGTGCTGGCGATCGGTCAGCACCAGCGCCGGCCGAACATACTCGGCATTGGGGAAACGCTCCGCCAGCACGCGCTCGCCGCCGTGCACGGTGTTGCCGTGCTCGCGGCACCGGAGCAGCGCGCGAGCCATGGCGGCACCGGCAGCGCCATCGATCAGCGGGCCGACCAGGGTCGACTCGGCGAGCGGATCGCCCACCTGCAGGCGGCCGAACACCTGGACCAGCCGCGACGTCACGGCTTCCAGCACATCGACATGCACGAAGGCGCGGCGCAACGAAGTGCAGCGCTGCCCCGCGGTGCCGGCGGCGGAGAACGTCATGGCGCGGATGGCCAGTTCAAGGTCGGCCGATGGCGCGATGATCGCGGCGTTGTTGCCGCCTAGCTCCAGGATGGCGCGCTTGAAGCGTTCGGCGCAGGCAATGCCCACTTCGCGGCCCATGCGGGTGGAGCCCGTCGCGCTGATCAGCCGCACATCGGCATGCTCGACCAGATGCTGGCCCAGCGCCTGACCGCCCGGGAGCACCGTGGCGATGCCAACGTGCTGCGGCGCCGCGATCTCCAGCACGCCGTCCAGCAAGCCTTGCATCGCCAACGCGCACAGCGGGGTCTTCTCCGACGGTTTCCAGATCACCCCGTTGCCGCACACCAGCGCCAGCGCCGCGTTCCAGGCCCATACCGCCACCGGGAAGTTGAAGGCAGAGATGACGCCGCACAGGCCATAGGGATGCCAGGTCTCGCGCATCGCATGCTGGGGCCGCTCGGAAGCGATGGTCAGGCCGTGCAGCTGGCGCGACAGGCCAACCGCGAAGTCGCAGATGTCGATCATCTCCTGTACCTCGCCCAGCCCTTCCTGCAGGATCTTGCCGGCTTCGAGCGAGACCAGTTGCCCGAGATGCTTCTTGTGCTCGCGCAGGACTTCGCCAAAGCGCCGCACGACTTCGCCCCGCACCGGCGCGGGCACCAGCGCCCAGCTTGCCTGCACCGCACGGGCGCGCCCGATGCGTGCATCGGCATCAGGCAACGTGCATGCGGGCAGATGCCCGAAGGCCTCGCCGTCGATGGGCGAGCGCACCGGCAATGCGCCGGCCGGACCTTCGCCGTCGCGCCAGGGCGCCGTCAGCCCGATGGCCTGCCAGCAGGCCGCGAATTCCTTTGCTTTCATACCATTGCCTCTTGAAGCGGATGACGGGTGTAGTGTCGGCCGAAACGGTTGGCCAGGAAAGTGTCCAGCGGCATCGCCTCCTGCGGCACGAAGCCGGCCTGCGGCAGTTCGCCGCTGGCAACCAGGTCCAGCGCGGTGCAGATGCCGGCCGCCGTGGTGAGCTGGATCGCATTGACGTGGCCCGCGGCCGTATCGGCACCGCCGATGCGCACCGAGAACGAAGCCTGCGTCAGCGGGCCACGCCCGCCCTTGCCGCCTGCCGCATAGCCGGTTGCGTTGGCGAACACGATCACCACATCCTGCCGCGTGGCGGGAATCGCGCTCTCGAAAATTTCCCGCATCCAGTCGCGGCGTTCGCGCAGGCGCAGGTCGTTGAGCAACAGCTTCATTACCGCGCAGTGCCCCGGATACCGGATCGACTTGTAGTCCACGTCGCGCGCCCGGCCGGCCAGTGTCTCGGGCAAGGTGCCGAGCCCGCCAGACGTATTAAAGGCTTCGTACTCGATGCCGTCCAGCGAGAAACTCTCCAGCCCTTCCAGTGCGGGCACTTCCACGCGGCGGCCATCGACGATGGCTTCGCACGGATTGCAGTATTCGTTGATCAGCCCTTCCGTGCTCCAGGTCAGGTTGTACTTGAGTGCATTGCTCGGGTAGCGCGGCAGCGCGCCAACGCGCATTTTCAGGTCGAGCAGTTCGCCGCCGCCACGCAGGAAGCGCTGGGCGAGATCGTTGCCGACCACGCCGATAAACCCCGGTGCGAGCCCGCACTGCGGCATCAGCACGGAGCGCGCGCCTTCGGCCAGCCGGCGGACGGCGTGGGTGGCGGCAACATCTTCGGTCAGGTCGAAATAGTGCACGCCGAGGCTGACCGCGACCGTGGCCACGGCGACGGCGGCATGGAATGGCAGCGCGTTGAGCACGGCGTCCGCGCCGCCCAGCAGGCAGGCGCAATCCTGGTCCTGGCCCGGGTCGCCGACGCGCACGGCGATGCCTTCGGGCAAGCCTTCGAGATGGGCGGGTTCGCGGTCGACCAGGGTGACGCGGTAGTCGCCGCTGTCATGCAGCATGACGGCGATGGTGCGGCCGATCTTGCCTGCGCCCAGCACGACCACGCGCATCGGCATCTGCCTGGCATTGCGGGCGGGGGTGCCGGGAGTAACGGAAACGGCCGGGTTGGCGGGCTGCGCGGCGGACACCGCGGCTTGGGTGGTTCGTCCAGTCTGGTCCAGATGGCCGGTTGGCGTGATGCAGGTCATGATGTCCCTCGTGGAAAGTGTGGATCGGCCTTCGTCCGTGCTTGAAGTATGGTTGCGGGCAAAGCCAGAATGAAGGGACAAGATTGACGAAAGGGCCTCACAATCGAACGAATCGACGAGACCATCGGTCGAATCGTCAAGACCGACTTGTTTTCTGCCTTCGCGAACCGCGCCAAGCCCATGACCGAACTCGATCAGACCGACCGCCACCTGCTCTCCCTGCTGCAGGCCAACGCGCGCGAGAACGCCGCCAATCTCGCGCGCAAGCTCGGCATTGCCCGCACCACCGTGGTGGCCCGGATCGCGCGGCTCGAACGCGACGGCGTGATCGCCGGCTATGGCGTGCGGCTTGGCCAGGAGATGGAAGACAATGCCATCCTGGCGTTCTGCGGCTTGTCGGTGATGCCAAAGACCGCGCCGGCCGTGGTGCGGGCGCTGCAGCGCTTTCCCGAGATCGAGGAACTCAATTCGGTCAGTGGCCCCGTGGACTACATGGCGGTGATCCGCTGCGACACGCATGCCCGCCTGGACAAGCTGCTCGACGAAATCGGCGCGCTGGACGGCGTCAACCACACCACCACGTCGATCGTGCTGGCGCGCAAGATCGACCGGCGCCGGGCCGCGGGCTGACACAGCGGCGAAAGCGCAAAAGGCTTATGCTGCACAACTTGGCAGGCAGCCGGGACATCCCGGAAAACCATCCAGATCAGGAGAGCAAGACGATGAGCAATCGCATTCGAGTCGCCGTGGGCGGCGTGACCGGCTGGGCCGGCGGCGAACTGGCGCGCGGGGTGGCGCACGCGGACGATATGACGCTGGTGGCCGGGTTGTCGCGCGGCGCCGCCGGGCAGACCTTGGCCGAACTGACCGCGCACAAGGGCACACCCGGCGTGGCGGTGGCCAGCATCGACGAACTGGCGGACGGCGCCTGCGACGTCTATGTGGAATACACCAAGCCGGACGTCGCCAAGCGCAACATCCTGCAGGCGCTGGCAAAGGGCGCGCATGTGGTGGTCGGCACGTCGGGGCTGTCGGACGAGGACTACGCCGAGATCGACGCCGCCGCGCGCCAGGCCGGGCGCGGCGTGCTGGCCTGCGGCAACTTCGCCATTACCGTGGTGCTGCTGCAGAAGTTCGCCGAGATGGCCGCGCGCCACCTGGAGCACTGGGAGATCATCGACTACGCCAAGGCCGGCAAGATCGATGTGCCCTCCGGCACGGTGCGCGAACTGGCGTATCGCCTGGGGCAGGTCCGCGAAGCCGCGCAAGTGGTCCCCGTCGACCAGGTCAAGGGCCCGAAGGAAACCCGCGGCGCGACCCTGTCCGGCAGCCAGGTGCACGCGGTGCGGCTGCCTGGGTACCAGCTGGGCGTGGAGGTGATCTTTGGCGCCGACGGGCAACGCCTGCACCTCAAGCATGAGGCCGGCGATGGCTCCAAGCCTTATGTGTCCGGTGCGCTGCTGGCGATCCGCAAGGTGCACGCGGTGACCGGGCTGGTGCGCGGGCTGGACAAGGTGATGGAAGGGCTTTGAGCTTCGCTCGCCTCTCGCCCCGAGAGGAGAGGCGAGCAAGCACAATCCGGCACTTCAGGCGGCGCTGGCGCGCCCTCTCACCACTTCCCGTCCTTCCCCTTCTTCGCCTCCGGCTTGCTCGCCGGCGCCGCCGGCGCTGCCGAAGCGGCATTGGGATTGAGCTGTTGCGCCATGGCCTTGTCCTGGTCGGCCATCAGCACGCGGGCCTGGGGCAGCAGCATTTCGATGGTGCCGTTGTTGGGATCGTCCGGAATGGCGTAAAGCTCCACGGTCAGCGGCTTCCTCATCCAGCCGGCATGCGTGCTCTTGACGGGCTGGCCGGCCTTGTCCTTCATCTCCACCTGTTCCGAGCGGAAGGGCTTGCCGTAACGCGCGGTCAGGCTGTCCACCGCCGTCTTTTCGGAGCGCACGCCATCGGTCGGCACGATCAGCCCGACCAGGGCGTTGCGGTCCACAAAGGCGACTACGTGCGGGCCGTCCATGAAGGCGGGCCGCTTGTCGCGCGGTACGCCGACCTGGCGCATCACGCCGTCGCCGCGCACTTCGACGCACAGGGCGGTCACGTCGCGGCCATCGGGGGTGCGCTTGTCGGCGCAATCGGGCAGCGTGGGCAGCGGGCTGCCGATCTCCAGGCTCTCGAGCATCGGCGCCAGTTTGTCGGCGGCGCCATCCTTGGGCGCGGCGCCCGCCCAGGGCGAAACCAGCAGCAGGCTGGCAAGGGCCAGCCCGGCGAGGGGGTATTTCATCCAGACTCCTGAGAAAAGCTCCGGATTGGAGCGCCCCCTGCGCGCGTGGTTCCTGCCGGACCCACAAGGTGGCAAGGCAGGCACTCCGCCGGGGGTTAATGCGACATATTCAGCACGGCGTTGGCCAGCACTGCCAGCAAGACTAACAGCAACCCCCACAACAGCAGCCGCGGCACCCGGCTGGGCGGCAGTTGCCGCTGCGGCGAGCGCGCCGATGGCGGCAGCGGTGAACGCCGCCGGGTATGGCCGTGCAAGCCGCGCGTATGCCACACCGTATCCGGGCCGAGATCGCGCAGGGCGGTGCTTTCCTTGCCCGGCGGTTTCTGCGGCGGCACGCCCGGCGCGCCTTGCTGGCGGCGCCGCGCGCTCGGCGGACGTTGGGCGCCGGTGCTGTCCGGCGGTCGTTGCGTGGCCATCTGTGCTCCCCGGTTCATCGTGCCGGCGCGGGTCCTGATGTGCCGCCGGTACACAGAGCCGGGCACCTGGCCTGCGCGCCGCTCATGTTAAGGCAAAGCGGCGCCGCAAAACCGTGGCTTCGCCCGGCTTATGTGGCCGGCGCCACTTTTCGCGTGACGCTCAGCGCTTCGCGGCGGAAGGTATGCGCGACATGGTGGTAGAACGGATGCGGGCAGAACTGGCGCGCGAGGAAGGAAGCCAGCAGCGAAGCGGCCAGCAGGAAGAGCGTGAGATCCTGCGAGCGCGTCATCTCCATCACGATCACGCTGGCCGTGATGGGTGCCTGGGTGGCGGCGGCCAGGAAGGCCGCCATCGACACCAACGCCAGCACGCGGGGCTCGGTCATGCCGCCGAAGATGTGGCCGACCCACTGCGCCACATTAGCGCCGATGCCGGAGCCGATCGCCAGCGAGGGCGTAAAGATGCCGCCGGGAATGCCCGCGAAATACGACACCACGGTGGCCACCAGCTTGGCGATGCCGAACCACAGCGTGCTGTGCGGCTCGCCGTTGATCAGCCCGGCGGCCTGCTCGTAGCCGGTACCGAAGGTCGCGCCGCCGGTGGACCAGCCAATCACCGCCGCCACCAGGCCGCACAGGAATGCCACCAGCACCGGATGCTCCACCGGCCAGCCGCGCAGCCGTGCCGGCAGCAGCGCCGGCACGCCGCCGATCAGCAGTTTGGCGAACAGGCCGCCGAGCACCCCATTGACCAGCGCGCACAGCAGTACCGGGCCCCAGGCGTCGTGCAGCGCAAGGATCGGCGTCTTGACGATGAAATACGGGTTGTTGCCCAGGATCGCCAGCGACAGGAAGCCGGCGGTCAGCACGCCCGAGAGCACCAGCCGGTCCCAGCGCACGGCGGTGCCGCGGCCAAGTTCCTCAATGGCGAATACCACGCCGGCCAGCGGCGTATTGAAGGCCGCGGCCAGGCCGCCGGCGGCGCCGGCGGCGATCAGTGCATTGGGGTGGAAGCCGATGCGGAACTGCAGGCGCTCTTGGCACCAGCGGCCCCAGGCCAGCATGGCGGCGGCGCCCACCTGCACCGAGGGGCCCTCCCGCCCGATCGACGCGCCCGCCAGCAAGCCGCCCGTCGTCAGCAGCACTTTCCACATCGACTGGCGGAACGACACCAGCACGGTCTGCGCCGGCCCGGAGGGCGGCAGGTTGACCGCCGCGATCACTTGCGGAATACCGCTGCCGCGCGCCTGCGGCGCCAGCCGGATGGTGAGCCAGCGCAGCGCGGCCAGYCCGAATGGCAGCAGCACGAAGGTCAGCCACGGCGTACCGGCGGTCAGCTGGTAATTCCAGCGCAGCGCCACTTCGGCAATCCACGCGAATATCAGCGAGAACAGCGCCACGCAACCAGCGCCGCACATGAAGACGGCGTAGCGCAGGGTGGTTCGGGAGATGCGCCACATCTGGCGCGATTTGCGGCYGGCGGCAAGGCGGGCGCGGCGGCGCAGGGCGTGCAGGCGATCGGTTTCGGCGCTGGGATCGCGCAGGGGACCGGCAAGGGGCTCTTGGTGCGGATCAGGCTCTGAGTCGTTCATGGCGCGGCGGGCGTGGGCAAGAGAACGCCGTGACTGGCCCGAAGGCCGAATGCATCACGGCGCGACAGAACTATACGCCGATCGCCGCCAGCCGGCCGGCGCGCGCCATGGCGCTGCGCCACGGCTGCCGCCGCTCGCCTGGCGCGCCTGCGCTCAGTCCAGGCTGATGTTGTTGGCGCGGATGACCTTGCCCCAATGCGCGCGGTCCGCTTCGATATAGCGATCGATCTCGGCCTGGGTGCGCGGTTGCTGGATCACCAGCCCCAGTGCGCTGAAGGTGGCGCGGAACTGCGGGTCCTTGAGCACATGCGCGGCCGCGGCCTGCAGCTTTGCCACGGCCTCGGGCGGGGTCTGTGCCGGCACGGCGAGGCCGAACCAGGTGGCGGCCTGGAAGTTGGGATAGCCGCTCTCCGCCACGGTCGGTACATTGGGCAGCACCTCCAGCCGGGTGCGGCCGGTCACCGCCAGCGCGCGCAACTTGCCGCCCTTGATGTGCGGCAGCGAGGTACTGACCACGTCCACCATCAGCTGCACGTCATTGGCGAGCAGCGCCGACAGCGCCGGCGCGCTGCCGTTGTATGGAACGTGAGTGACCGAGATGCCGAGTTCGGTCTTGAGCATTTCGGTGGCCAGCTGCAGCGCGTTGCCGAGCCCGACCGAGGCGTAGTTGAGCTTGCCGCCGCTGGCCTTGGCATACGCCGCGAACTCGCGGATATTGGTGGCCGGCACCTGGTTGTTGGTCACCACCACCAGCGGCACCTCGGCGCCGATGCTGAAGATCTTGAAATCGCGCGGCGGATCGTAGGCGATCTTCTTGTAGAGCATCGGGTTCAGCACCATGCTGCCATTGGTGGCCAGCACCATGGTGTAGCCATCTGCCGGCGCGCGCGCCACGCTCTGCGTGCCGATCATGGTGGCGGCGCCGGGACGGTTCTCCACCACCACCGTCTGTTTCAGCTCGCGGCTCATGCCGTCAGCCAGCCCGCGCCCGAACTGGTCGGTAGAGCCGCCCGGCGTATAGGGCACCACCAGCTTGATGGGACGGTCGGGATAGGCGGCCACGGCCAGTTGCGCACAGGCCAGGATGGCGACGCCGGCGCAGGCGCGCCATCCGGTTTTCCAGCTTTGCATGGCTAGTCTCCTTGGTTCTTCTGATGTTCTCGGTCTTGCCGGTATGTCCGGGCTGCGCCGCGCTCAAACCCGCCGCGCGCGCCCTTCCCAGTATTTGTCGCGCAGGCGGCGCTTGGCCAGCTTGCCGGTATCGTCGCGCGGCAGTTGCGCTTCCACCACGATGGTGCGCGGCACCTTGAAGCCTGAGAGGCGCTGGCGCAGCCATTCGATGATCGCGCCCTCCTCCAGCATGGCGCCCTGCACCGGCTGCACCATGGCCAGCAGGCGTTCGCCATACTCGTCGTCGGGCACGCCGAACACCACGCAATCGGCCACGCCGGGGTAGCGCACCAGTTCGTGCTCGATCTCGGCCGGGTAGATGTTCACGCCGCCGGAAATCACCATGTCGGAGGCGCGGTCGCAGATGAACAGATAGCCATCGGCGTCGAGATAACCCATGTCGCCCAGGCTCACCAGGCCACCGCGGTCGATGGCGCGGCGGGCTTCGTCATTGTTGCGGTAGGTGAAATCGGGGTAAGCCGGCTGCCGCACATAGACCAGCCCGATCTCGCCGGGCGCGCAGGCCTTGCCCTGCTCGTCGAGGATGCGCACTTCGCCATCGTCGACCGGACGGCCGGCGGTGCCGGGCTTGGCCATCGCGTCGACCGGCGTGGCCACGGTGATCATGCCGGCCTCGCTCGACGCGTACGTTTCATGGATGACCGGACCGAACCAGTCGATCATGGCGCGCTTGACCTCGGGCGCGCACGGCGCGCCGGTCGACGCGACGAAGCGCAGCGAGGAGAGGTCGTAGCGCGCACGCACCTCCGGCGGCACCTTGAGCATGCGCACATACATGATGGGCACCAGGTAGAGCACGTCGATGCGGTGCTTCTCCACCAGCGCCAGCACCTGCTCCGGATCGAAGCGCGCGCACAGCACCAGGCGCTCGCCGAGCTGCAGCGCATTCTGGATGAATACGCCCGGCGCGCTGTGGTACAGCGGCGCGGCCATCAGCGCGCGGGTGCCTTCCACGATGCCCATGGTCTGCGCCACCACCGAGCGCATGCGCGCGAGTTGCGTTTCCAGCGTGGCCAGCGGCACCGCGGCGCGCAGCACGCCCTTGGGGCGGCCGGTGGTGCCGGAGGTGTAGGCCATGTGGCCGCGCGGCGCCACGCGCGGGCCGGCGTACGGCGCCTGCGCATCGAGCCAGCTTTCATAGTCGGTGGCGCCTGCCGCGCTGTCCTTGCCCGGCACCGCGACCGCCAGTACCTGCACGCCCTCGGGCACCGCCGCGCGCACGCCGTCCAGCAGATCGGCATGGACGATCAGCGCCCTGGCGCCACTGTCGGCCATCAGGAAGCGGATTTCCTCGACGGTGAAGTGCCAGTTGATGGGGCAGTAATAGACGCCGGCCGTACGACAGGCGTGGACGATATCGGCAAAGACCGGATCGTTGCGCAGCAGCACCGCGACCACGTCGCCTTCGTTGAGCCCAAGCGCGCGCAAGCCGCCAGCCAGGCGCGTGCCCCGCTCAAGCAGGTCGGCGGCGRCAAGGCGGGTATCTTCGAACCAGAGGTCGGCGGCCATTATTCGTTGTCTCCAGATTGGTCGGGTGTCGGGGAAGGCGTGGGTGCATTCACCGTGCGCGCGGCGCGGTCGGCGGCGTTCCTGGCGGAGATGCGTTCGCGCGCGGCCTGCCATTCGGCATCGCCCCAGCCCAGGTATTGCTTGAAGTAAGCGCCGTTGGCGAGCCAGTCTCCGCCATCCAGCGCAATGGTCTGTCCGTTGATCCACGAGTTGTCGCGGGCCAGCAGGAAGGCGGCGAGGTTGCCGATGTCCTGCGGCTGGCCGATGCGACCGGTGGGGTTCTGGCCGCTCAGCTGGTCTTGCTGCGAATCCTGCGGGCGCAGTCGCGAGCCCGCGCCTTCGGTGGGGATCACGCCCGGCGCGATGGCGTTGCAGCGGATGCCGTGGCGGCCCCACTCCACGGCCAGCGACTTGGTCATGGCGTCCACGCCGGCCTTGGACATGGCCGACGGCACCACGAAGGGCGAGCCGGTCCAGACCCAGGTCACCACGATGGAGAGCACCGAACCGGGATGGCCGTCGCGGATCCAGCGCTTGCCCACCGCTTGCGTCATGTAGAAGGTGCCGCGGAAGACGATGTCGGAGATGGCGTGAAAGCCATTGGGCGAGAGGTCCTCGGTGCGGCTGATGAAGTTGCCGGCGGCGTTGTTGACCAGGCAGTCGAGCGGGCCGTGTTGGGTCCAGATGGTCTCGATCATGGCGTCGACGGCGGCGGCATCGCGGATGTCCACCGCGTGGGTCACGACCTTGACGCCGTGCTGCTGCCGCAACGACCCGGCGGCCTCGTCCAGCACCGGCAGCCGGCGCCCGCACAGGTGAAGCTCCGCGCCCAGCCCGGCCAGGCGCTCGGCCATGATCAGACCCAGCCCGGTACCGCCGCCGGTGATCAGCACACGCTGGCCAGCGAAAAGATCGTTCTTGAACATGGTGTCTCCTGCTTGTTGTTCGCGTCGTTGGCGTCGTTGCGCCCGCCTGGCCCCGCTCCCGGCAATCCGGCAGGGAACGGACACTGTAGTCCTGACGCCCGGCATCGACAATTCCCCTGCGGCGACTCACAATGTTGCGCCATACGCGACAATACTCCTGGGAATCCCGGATGGACCTCAACCTCATCCAGGCCTTCGTCGACATCGTCGAGGCCGGCAACTTGTCCGAAGCGGGACGGCGGCGCGGCGTCACGCGCTCGCAGGTCAGCCGCCAGCTGCGCGAACTGGAACACCAGGCCGGCGCGCAGTTGCTGCGCCGTACCACGCGCCGGCTGGAGTTGACCGAGCCTGGGCGCTCGCTGTACCAGCACGGCCTGCGCATCCTGCAGGAAGTGGCCTCGGCCCAGGCGGAGATCGACAGCCTGGGCACCACCCTGCGCGGCCACGTGCGCCTGAGCGTGCCGACCGGTCTGGGCGACACCTTCCTGGCCCCGCTGCTGCTGGAGTTCACCGGCCAGCATCCAGGCATCTCCCTGCGCGTATTCTTTGCCAACCGCGTGGTGGACCTGATCGCCGCCGAGATCGACGTGGCGCTCAAGGTCACCTCGCAGCCGCCGCTGGACCATGTGGCGCGCGACATCTGCGCGATCGACTGGCAGCTCTGCGCGTCGCCCGCCTACCTGGCGCGCAACGGGCCGCTACACGCCCCGGCCGACCTGGCGTGGTGTCAGTTCCTGTGCCCGCCCTACCCCGCGCGGCGCTTCGTCCTCACGCTCGACCGCGGCGAGCAGCGCGAGCAGGTGGAACTGATCCCGCACCTGCAGTCCGAACATTTCCCCTTTCTGATGCGCGCGGTGCGCGACGGCCATGGCGTGGGCCTGCTGCCGGTCTATGCCGGCTGGGACGATGTGCGCGAGGGCCGGCTGGTGCCTGTGCTGACCGACTGGAAGCCGGAGGGCCTGGGCAGCCGGCTCTACATCATCACCACGCCCAACCTGCATCCATCGATGGCCACGCGCGCGCTGATCGATTTCCTGCGCGCGCGGATTCCGGCCCTGGATGTATTCAGCGATGCGATGCGCCAGACACTTTGCTGATCCCCCTGGTCTTTTCGTGTGGCCCCGGCGCCCCGCGATGCAAAGCGAGCCCCCCAAGCGATGTGAAGCGAGCCGTCAAGGTGTACCAGGCCGTATGGGGCGCCTTTTTTGCCTACTTTTTTGGCAAGACAAAAAAGTAGGTCGCCCCCCGCAGGGGGTGAAACCGCCTTTGACTTTAAGCCTTTGACTTTGATTTTGCAGGCAAGCAGTTGTAGCCATCCACCAGCCCCTAAAGACAAACCGCTCCGAACATCGCACAGAGTTATCCCCCACACCCAAGCAAACTTTCAAATTGCAAGTTAAGATGCGCGGAACGCCCTGGCTTGCAAATCGAAAGTAAACGCCGAGGGCCAACCGCTAGTCAGATGGAGAGGACCATGGGCCACACCGACTTTGCCAGCATGCCATGCCCCATCGCCCGCTCGATGTCGGTGCTAGGCGAGCGCTGGGCCATCCTCCTGCTACGCGAAGCGTTCTACGGCAGCACCCGCTTCGACGAATTCCAGCGCCACCTGGGCATTGCACCCAACATCCTCAGCGCGCGCCTGAAAAGCCTGGTCGAGCACGGCATGCTGGAACGCCTGCCTGCCCCCGACAGCGCGCGGCACGTCTACCACCTCACCGAGAAGAGCCGCGACTTCTTTCCCGCCTTTGTCGCCCTGAAGGCCTGGGCCGACCGCTGGATGAACGATGCGTCCGGCCCGCACACCGTGCTGCAGGACAAGCGCACCGGCGCCGCGATTGCCGCGCCGGCACTGGCACGCGCGGACGGCAGCCCGCTGACGCTGGACGACCTGCGCGTAGTGCCCGGCCCGGCCGCCAGCGGCGCCCTGCGGCGGCGCCTTGCCCGCGAAGGCGATCCAGCCGTACCGGCCAAGCGCGAAACGACGGATGAAACGGAGTCCAGCCATGAATGAACCCCAAGCCAATCCGCTGGCGGCAGCCACGCTGGCGTCCGTGACTACTACCGCCCCCACGCAACCGTTGATGCGCGAACTCTTGCGCCGCATTCTCGTACTGGCCGCACCCACCAGCCTGATCGCGTTCCTGCAGGCGGGCGCACAACTGATCGAAACCTGGCTGGCGGCGCGCCAGGGCACGGCGGCACTGGCGGGCTGGGCAGTCGTGCTGCCCTTCGCCCTGCTGCTGCAACAGATGTCAACCGGCGCCATGGGCGGCGGCGTGGTATCCGCCATCGCCCGCGCGCTCGGCGCGGGCAAGCGCGAGGAGGCTTCCTCCCTGGTGTTGCATGCGCTCATCATCGCCATCACGGCGGGGCTGGTGTTCGCCGTGGCGATGGCGGGCTTCCCCCGCGGCATCCTGGGCGCGGTGGCCGGGCAAACGGCTGCCGACGCGGCCGCCACCTATGCGATCTGGCTGTTCGGCGCCGGCGCGGTGCCAGCGTGGCTGGCCAACACGCTGGCTTCCGTGCTGCGCGGCGGTGGCCGCCATGCACTGGCGGCGCGCGTGCTGTCGCTGATGTGGATCGCCTTCCCTATCCTGGCCTGGGCGCTGGCCGAGCCGGCCGGCATGGGGCTGGCCGGCATCGGCGCCGCACTCGCGGCAGTGTCGTGGGTGGCGGCGCTGGCCATGGCCTGGGTAGTGCTGCGCGGCGGCGCCGGCTTTGTGCCAATGCTGCGGATACGTCCATCGCGCGCGCTGTTCGTGCGCATCCTGTCGGTAGGGCTGGTGGCCTGCGCCCTGGCATCGGTGGCTAACCTGACCACCATCCTGGTGACGGCGGAATTGCGTCATTACGGTACGGCCGCCGTGGCTGCCTACGGCATCTCCGCGCGGCTCGAATTCCTGATGATTCCACTGGCTTTCGGCGTGGGCTCGGCCCTGACCGCGCTGGTGGGCGGCGCCGTGGGCGCCGGCGACTGGGTGACCGCGCGCCGTACCGCCTGGGCCGGCGCGTTGCTGGCGCTGGCGGTAGCCGGGGCGGTGGGTGCGGCGGTGGGCCTGGCGCCGGAGGCCTTTGCCGGGCTCTTCACCAAGGACGCCGAAGTCGCCGGCATCGCCGCACGCGCGCTGTCCTGGGTCGCCCCGGCCTTTGGTGGCTTCGGCCTGGGCATGGCACTGTACTTTGCCTCGATGGGCGCGGGCCGCATGGGCTGGCCGATGGGGGCCGGCGTGGCCCGCATCGCCCTGGCCGCCGGTGGCGGCTGGGTGCTGGCTAACATGGCCGGCATGGGTCTGGACGGGCACTTCCTGGGCGTGGCGCTGGGCATCAGCGCCTACGGCGTGGTGACCGCGCTGGGCGTGCGCGATGCCAACTGGTCCGCACGCTAGGGCTAGCTAGGCGAATTGCGCGAATCGCGCGCATCGCCTCAGCGCTGCACCACACGCGCGTCGCCGCCCATCCCGGCGTCCCTGACCTCGGCCGGCACCGCCGGCCATCCGCCGCCCAGCGACTTGTACAAGGCCGCCGCGCCATTGAGCACGTCGACCTGGCCCTGGATCGCAGCAAGCTGGGTGTCGAACAGCTTCTCCTGCGCGTTGGTGACTTCGAGATAGCTGGAGTAGCCACTCTCGTAGCGCGCGCCGGCCTGGTCGGCGTACACCGTCAGGCTGCGCTCCTGATTCTGCAGGCTGCCCAGCCGGTTGCGCGTTTCCAGCCCGTTGGCCAGCGCGGTGTTCACATCGGCCAGCGCCGCCAGCACACTGCTCTGGTAGGCCAGCATGGCCTGCTCGCGCTGTGCGCCGGCAGTCTGCACCTGGCCGCGGATGGCGCCGCCCTGGAAGATGGGCTGCGTCAGCCCGGCAGACATGCCCCACACCTGCGAGGCGCTGTGCCACAGCGCGCCCGGCGAGGCCGCGATTGCGCCAAACAGGCCCGACAAGTTCACGGCCGGCAGGTAGAGCGCTTCGGCAGCACCCAGCAGCGCGTTGGCCGCCACCGCATTCTGCTCGGCCTGCAGCACGTCCGGGCGGCGCGCCAGCAGGGCTGCCGGCAGGTCGGCGCCAACCGGCGGCACCTGCAATTGCGCGATGGACTTGCCGCGCTCGATCGGCCCGGCCTCGCGCCCGAGCAGCACCGACAGCGCGTTCTCCGTCTGTGCAATGGACGCGCGCAGCGGCGGGATCGATGCCTCGGTGGCGTAGTAGTCGTTCTCGGCCTGCGCCAGCTCAAGCTGCGAGACCACGCCGCCCGCGTAGCGCATGCGGAAGATATCCAGCGCGCGGCTGCGGGAGTCCAGGGTCTGGCGGGCAACATCCAGCTGCGCGTCAAGCCCGCGCAGGCTGGCATAGCCCTGCACCACCGAGGCGGCCAGCGCCAGCACCACGCCACGCCGCGCATATTCCGCGTTCCACAGGTCGGCTTCGGCGGCTTCCGCCTGGCGGCGGATACGGCCCCACAGGTCGATTTCCCAGCTTGCGTTGGCCAGCAGCTGGTAGCTGTTGCCTGGCCGCTCCAGCGATGCGAACGGCGTGCCGTTGAAGGTGCCGGCGCGCTGGCGCGTGGCCGATGCCGACAGCCCGACTTGCGGGAACAGGCCGGAGCGCGCCACCAGCAACTGCCCGCGGAACGCGTCGATGCGCGCGGCGGCGATGCGTACGTCGTAGTTGTTGCGCAGCGCGGCGTCGACCAGTGCGTTCAACACCGGATCGCCGAAGCTGTCCCACCAGGCGCTGTCCGCGGCCACGGTCAGCGCGCCGGTATCGAGGCGGTACTGCGGCGGCTGCGCGACGTCCGGACGGCGATAGTCCGGCCCGAGCGCGCAGGCGCCCAGCGCCATCGCGCATGCGGCCAGGAGCAGGCGGCGCGCGCTCACGATGCCTCTCCCGCCGCGGCTTCGGACTGCACAGCCGGGGCCGGCGCGCCTTTGCGGCTGGCCCATTTGTCGGCGGCCGTGCCGATCAGGTAGGAGAACAGCGGCACGAACACCAGCGCCAGCGTGGTCGCGGCAATCATGCCGCCGATGATGCCGGTGCCGATCGAGTGCCGGGCGTTGGAGCCCGCACCGCTGGCGATAAACAGCGGCACCGCGCCCAGGATAAAGGCCAGCGACGTCATCACGATTGGCCGCAGCCGCAGCTTGGCCGCCTCCACCGCGGCGTCGGCGTGCGACATGCCCTCCTTCTGCTTCATCACCGCGAACTCCACGATCAGGATGGCGTTCTTCGCCGCCAGCCCGATCAGCGTGACCATGCCGATCTGGAAATACACGTCATTGGACAAGCCACGCATCAGGATGGCGAGCAGCGCGCCGAACAGGCCAAACGGCACCGCACTCAGGATTGAGAGCGGCAACGACCACGACTCGTACTGCGCGGCCAGGATCAGGAACACCATCACGATGCCGAACACAAACACGATGGTGGTGGTGTTGCCCGACTTCTTCGCCTCGAACGCCTCGCCGCTCCAGCCGTAGGCGTAGCCCACCGGCAACGCTTCCTTCGCCACCGCCTCCATCGCCGCCAGCGCCTGGCCCGAGCTGTAGCCAGGCGCAGCATCGCCGGTGATCTTGGCCGCCGGGAAGTTATTGAAGCGCGACAGCAGGTCGGGGCCGCTGCTGTAGGTGGTCTTGAGCAGGCCGGACACCGGCGCCATCGCCCCGCTTTGCTGGCGTACGTAGAGGAACTGCAGGTCGTTCGGATTGGCGCGGTACTGCGGCTCGGCCTGCAGGATCACCTGCCAGACCCGGCTGTATTGCGAGAACTGGCTGATGTAGAGCGAGCCGAATTGCGTCTGCAGCGTGCCATAGACATCGGCAATGGGCACACCCATGGTCTCCGCCTTCTCCTTGTCCACTTCCACCCGCATCTGACGCGAGGCGGCCTGGATGGTGCTGTTGAGGTGGCCCAGCTCCGGATGGCTGGCGGCGGCCTTGATAAAGGCGCGCGTAGTCGCCTCCAGCTCCGCGGTGGTGCCAGTGCCGCGGCTTTGCAGCCAGAACTCGAAGCCGCCCTGCGAGCCCAGTCCGGGGATCGACGGCGGATTGACCGGGATGATGATGGCTTCGGGAATGGCGCGCAGCTTCGGCGTGATCGACTGCAACATGCCCGGCACCAGCAGGTCGGGCTTGTTGCGCTCGCCGAACGGCTTCATGGCGACGAAGACCGTGCCGGCATTGGTCTTGTACTGGCTGTCGATAAAACTGTAGCCGGACAGCGCGGAGGCGTCCTGCACCGCGGGGTGCTCGCGGAACATGGCCGCCACCTGCGAGGTGATTTTCTCGGTACGGTCCAGGCTGGCGGAATCCGGCATCATCACYGCCACCAGCACATAGCCCTGGTCCTCGGATGGCACGAAGGCGGTGGGAATCCGGTTGAACAACTGCCACACCGCCAGCAGCATCAGGCCGAAGCAAAGCATCGCCACGACCGAGCGCCGCATGAACACGCGCACCCAGCCGCCATAGTGATGCACCAGCCGGTCGAAGCGCTTGTTGAACCAGACAAAGCCGCGCCACGGCTCGTGATGGCCCGGCTTGAGGATCAGCGCGGCCAGCGCCGGCGACAAGGTCAGCGCGACGAAGCCCGAGATCACCACCGACACCACGATGGTCAGCGCGAACTGCCGGTACAACTGCCCGGTGGTGCCCGAGACGAAGGCCACCGGGATAAACACGGCCGAGAGCACCAGCACGATGGCGATCACCGGGCCGGTCACTTCCTTCATCGCGCGCAGCGTGGCGTCCTTTGGCGACAGGTGGAACTCCGCCATATTGCGCTCGACGTTTTCCACCACCACGATGGCGTCGTCGACCACGATGCCGATCGCCAGCACCAGCGCGAACAAGGTCAGCAGGTTGATCGAGAAACCCAGCGCCAGCAGCCCGGCAAAGGTGCCGAGGATCGAGACGAACACGGCCAGCACCGGGATGATGGTGGCGCGCACGTTCTGCAGGAAGATAAACACCACCAGCACCACCAGGATCACCGCCTCGATCAGGGTGTGCACCACCTCGTCGATGGATGCGCGCACGAATTCGGTGGTGTCGAGCGCCACCTTGTAGCTCACACCCTTCGGGAACGTCTTGGACATCTCGTCCAGCGCCTTCTGCACGTCCTTGGCCACCTGCAGCGCGTTGGAGCCGGGCTGCTGGTACACGGCGATGATGGTGGCCGGCTTGCCGTTGAGCGCAGAGCGCAGCGTGTACTGCTGCTGGCCGATCTCGGCGCGGCCCACGTCGCGCAGGCGCACCACCGCGGCGCCGGTATTGTCTGCGCGCAGGATGATGTTCTCGAACTGCTCCGGCGTGGTCAGGCGCCCCGGCGTGACCAGCGGGAAAGTCAGTTCCACCGGCTTGCTGTTGGGCGCCTGCCCCACGCTGCCGGCGCCGAACTGTTCATTCTGGCTCTGCACCGCGCGTTGCACGTCCTGCGCGGTGATGCCCAGCGCCGCCATGCGGTCAGGCTTGAGCCAGATCCGCATGGCAAGGTCGGCCGAACCCATGATCTGCGCCTGGTTGGCGCCGTTGACGCGCTTGATGGCGTCGAGCACATAGAGGTTGGCGTAGTTGTTGATGTACTGCTGGTCGAAGCTGCCATCGGGCGAATACACGCCGATCAGCAGCAGGAAGCTGGAGGAGCGCTTCTGCACATTGATGCCGGTCTTCTGCACGGTGTCGGGCAGCTGCGGCAGCGCCAGGTTGACGCGGTTCTGCACCTGCACCTGCGCGGTGTCGGGATCGGTGCCGATGTCGAAATACACGTTGAGCGTCATCGACCCGGTGGGTGACGACGTCGACTGCATGTAGATCATGTTGTCGGCGCCGTTGACCTGGGTCTCGATGGGCGCCGCGACGGTCTGTGCCACGGTGTCGGAATCCGCGCCGGCATAAGTGGCGCTGACCGTGACCTGCGGCGGGGTGATGTCGGGGTACTGGGCGATCGGCAGGGCGAACATCGAGACCAGGCCGCCGATCACGATGATTAGCGACAGTACCGCCGCAAAGATGGGCCGCTGGACGCAGAAGGCGGAGAGCATGGCGGTCTCCGTATCAGGAGGACTTGGCCACGGGGCTGGCCTCACCCCCGGCTGGCGCGGACTGGGCCGACGGGGCGGAAGCCGGCACGCTGCCCACCCCCACGGCGGCCGGCGGCGCTTCGCCGGTGATCTTGACGGGCGCGCCCGGCGCAAGCTTGCTCGCGCCGTCCACCACCACCGTCTCGCCGGGCCCCAGGCCCTGGGCGATGCGCCACATCGAGCCGGAGAGGTCACCCACGGTCACCGGCCGGGGAGCGGCCTTGCCGTCCTTGTCCACCACGAAGACCAGGTCGCCCTTGGGCCCGTGGACCACGGCGCGCTGGGGCACCACGATGGCACCGGGTCGCGTGGCACCGCTCACCAGCACCCGCACGAACTGGCCGGGGCGCAGTGTGCCCTCGGGGTTGGGCATCTCCGCGCGTACCAGGTACGTRCCGGTCTGCTGGTTGTAAGTGGCATCGGCAAAGGTAATGCGGCCCTTGCGGGGAAACTCGCTGCCGTCGGCAAGCACCACGGTGACCGCGTAGTGCTGGTCGGGAGGCGGCACCATCTGCTTGCTGGCCTGCTGGGCGCGGAATTCGAGAGTCTGGGGTTCGGAGACACTGAAATTGATGCGCATCGGCGTCAGCGTGGACACCGTGGTCAGCAGGCTGTTGGTCGTGCTCACGTAGGCGCCCTCCGGCAGCACGGCGGAACTGGACACGCCATCCACCGGCGAGCGCACATAGGTGTAGGACAGGTTGAGCTGCTGCTCCTCGACCTGTGCGCGGGCCTGTTCCACCCCGGCCGCGGCGGCGTGATAGTTGCCGGTGGCATCGTCGAGGTCTTTCGCCGACAGCGCGTTGCGCTCCGCCAGCGGCTTGACCCGTGCCAGGTTGGCGCGCGCCACCTCCAGCCGGGCGCGCTCTTGCGCCAGTTGCGCCTTGGCTGCGTCGAGCTGGGCCTGGAAGGGCTTGTGGTCGATTTCGAACAACAACTGGCCGGCCTTGACCATGGCACCTTCCACATAGGCCCGCTTCACCAGGAAGCCGGACACCCGGCCGCGGATGTCGACCGCCTGGTCGCTCTGGGTCTGGCCCACGAACTCGAAGGTGACAGGCAGATCCTGCGCCACGGTCTTGACGACCTGCACCGGTACCTCCTGCTGCGCCGCAGGCGGCGCTTCCTGCTTGCCGCAGGCGGCCAGCGCCCACGCTGCCACCACCGGCAGCAATGCCGTCCACCGCCGACCCGTCCGCTTCATTTCCAACCCTCCCGCATTCGCCTGGCCGGCCGGCGGCTGCCGTACGGACGCAATTAGCCCGGCAAGTTAAGCGCAGGAGCGAAAAGCGCACAATTCAATCTTTTTTGCGGCGTGTTAAGTACTTTAGAGAGCACCGTGAAACCGCCCGCCCCCCGTGGGGTGCGGCTTTCAATACTTGTCAGGGTACGCATCTTGCGTTGGCCGGAAGGCGCTGTGCCCAAAACCGTGCCGGCCTCTTGAATGTGCCCGCCGGCAGCCTCAACTAGCCACGTCATGCATCGCGCGGCAAAAGCGCCGCCGGCCAGACACGCGGGTACGGCTGCGAGCACGCAGGCTGCGAAACACTGGCTCTTCGCCTGCGGTTACACCTGCGCCATCGCGCCGGAATGATGTAAAACAAAACAGGACGCCACAAATTTCCGTGCGCCCGCTCTCCTGGAGGCGGCATGCCCCCTCGCACCACCGTTTTCGTCGCGGCCATCGTGGTCGGCCTGTTGCACGGCTACATCGGCCTGCGCCTGTTACCCGACCTGCCCGTGGCGTTCGCCGTCAAGGCACTTGCCGTGGCGTGGCTGGCGCTGTCCTGGCCGCTGATCCCCGCCGGCCTGCTCGCGCGGCGCCTGGACCAGCCATGGTGCGACGCGCTCACCTGGGTAGGCATGCTGGCGATGGGGTTCTTTTCCTCTCTGCTGGTGCTGACGCTGGCGCGCGACATTGTGCTGCTGGCGGGCGCCGTCACTGGCTGGCACCCGGCCTGGCTGCTGTCGCGCACCGCTGCCGCGGTACCGGTGCTGGCGCTGCTGGTTACCGCGCTGGGGCTGTTCAATGCGCGGCGGCTGGCGCAGGTGGTGGAGGTGGAAGTGCCGATCGCCGGCCTGCCCGACTCGCTGCACGATTTCACCATCGTGCAGATCAGCGATATCCATGTTGGCCCCACCATCAAGCGCGCCTATCTGGAACGCATCGTCGCGCGCGTCAACGAGTTGCAGCCGGACGCCATCGCCATCACCGGCGACCTGGTCGACGGCACGGTACGCGAGCTGGCGCCGCACACGGCGCCGCTGGGCGACCTGAAGGCGCGCCACGGCACGTTCTTCGTCACCGGCAACCACGAGTACTACGCCGGCGCCGAGCCGTGGATCATCGAACTGCGCAGGCTGGGCCTGCAGGTGCTGATGAACGAGCACGTGGTGATCGGGCAGGATGAAGACGCACTGGTGCTGGCCGGCGTGACCGATTATTCCGCCCACCGCTTCGACGAAAGCCATCGCAGCGACCCGGCGCGCGCGCTGGACGGCGCGCCATCTGTCGTCGCCGCGCGTGTCCTGCTGGCGCACCAGCCGCGCACCGCGCCCGCCGCTTCCAACGCTGGCTTCGACCTGCAGCTTTCCGGACATACGCATGGCGGCCAGTTCTGGCCGTGGAACCTGTTTGTGCCGATGCAGCAGCCCTATACCGCCGGGCTGAACCGGCATGAGGCAATGTGGGTGTATGTGAGCAGGGGCACCGGCTATTGGGGGCCACCCAAGCGCTTTGGCGCGCCGTCGGAGATTACGAAGCTGAAGCTGGTGCCCAAGCCAGCGCCGCCGCTCAATGCGGATGTGGCGTAATACGCGGACACGCAAAAAGCAAAGGGCCCCGCGCGAGCGGGGCCCTTGTCCGTTGGCGGCCCGTAACCGGATGCCGCCAGGATGATCGTGCTTATCGCGCGATAGGCTTGTAGCGGATACGCTTCGGCTTGGCGCCCTCTTCACCCAGGCGGCGCTTCTTGTCCGCCTCGTATTCCTGGTAGTTGCCAGGGAAGAACTCCACGTGCGACTCGCCTTCGAATGCCAGGATGTGGGTGGCGATCCGGTCCAGGAACCAGCGATCGTGCGAGATCACCATCACGCAGCCCGCAAACTCCAGCAGCGCGTCTTCCAGCGCGCGCAGCGTTTCCACGTCCAGGTCATTGGACGGTTCATCGAGCAGCAGCACATTGCCGCCGGAGATCAGCGTCTTGGCCAGGTGCAGACGCCCGCGCTCGCCGCCCGAGAGCGTGCCCACGTGCTTCTGCTGGTCCGAGCCCTTGAAGTTGAAGCGGCCGATATAGGCACGCGACGGCGTTTCGTAGCGGCCCACGGTCAGCACGTCGGCGCCGCCTGAGATCTCCTCGAACACGGTCTTGCTGCCGTCGAGCGCATCGCGGCTCTGGTCCACGTAGGCCATCTTCACGGTCGGGCCCACCTTGATCTCGCCGCTGTCCGGCGTTTCCTTGCCGGTGAGCATGCGGAAGAAGGTCGACTTGCCGGCGCCGTTCGGGCCGATGATGCCGACGATGGCGCCAGGCGGCACCTTGAAGCTGAGGTCATCGATCAGCAGGCGGTCGCCATAGGCCTTGCTCACACCGTTGAATTCGATCACCTCGTTGCCCAGGCGCTCACCCGCGGGGATGAAGATTTCCTGGGTTTCGTTGCGCTTCTGGTATTCCTGGCTGTTCAGTTCGTCGAAGCGCGCCAGACGCGCCTTGGACTTGGCCTGGCGCCCCTTCGGGTTCTGCCGCACCCATTCCAGTTCCTTGTGCAGCGCCTTCTGGCGGGCCGACTCGCTAGACTCTTCCTGTTTCAGGCGGGTTTCCTTCTGGTCCAGCCAGGAGCTGTAATTGCCCTTCCAGGGGATGCCGTGGCCGCGGTCCAGTTCCAGGATCCATTCGGCCGCGTTGTCCAGGAAGTAGCGATCGTGGGTCACAGCCACCACGGTACCGGGGAAGCGCGTGAGGAACTGCTCCAGCCACTCCACCGATTCCGCATCCAGGTGGTTGGTGGGTTCGTCKAGCAGCAGCATGTCGGGSYKSGACAGCAGCAGGCGGCACAGCGCCACGCGSCGCTTCTCGCCGCCKGACAGGTTGCCCACCTTGGCGTCCCAGGGCGGCAGGCGCAGCGCGTCGGCTGCGATTTCCAGCTGCAGTTCGGCGTTGTTGCCGTCGCTGGCCGCGAGGATCGCTTCGTACTTGGCCTGGTCCGCCGCCAGCGCGTCGAAGTCGGCGTCCGGTTCCGCATAGGCCGCGTAGATCTCATCGAGCTTCTGGCGTGCCTCGAACACGCCGCCCAGCGCGGCTTCCACCGATTCGCGCACCGTCTGTTCGGGATCGAGCTGCGGTTCCTGCGGCAGGTAGCCGATGTTCAGGTTGGGCATGGGCGTGGCYTCGCCCTCGATCTCCTTGTCSAKGCCMGCCATGATCTTCAGCACGGTCGACTTGCCCGAGCCGTTCAGGCCCAGCACGCCGATCTTGGCGCCCGGGAAGAAGGACAGCGAGATGTCCTTGAGAATGTGACGCTTGGGCGGAACGATCTTGCCCACGCGGTTCATGGTGAAAACGTACTGTGCCATGCGAATCCGAGTGAATTGGGGGAGGTGAAATGGGGGAATCGGCCAAGTGTAGCAAAGCCGGTCCGGCCGCGGCCCGTCAGGACGCTTTCCCGGCGCGCAAGTTGCCGGCCGGGCGCCTGCGCGCGCGGGTCAGGCTGGACGTCAGCCGGCGGTAGGCGATATCCATGTGCCGCTGTATCAGCGCGCGCGCCAGCTCGGGATCCTTGCCGCGCAGCGCCGCCAGCACGGCGCGGTGCTCCGTGATCGCCCGCGCCCATACCTCGGGCGTTTCGAAGTGGCTGTCCAACTGATCGAACAGCGGGCCCAGGCGCAGGTCGAAGAGCCGCCGCACCACGCCCACCAGCACGCTGTTGCCGGTGGCCTCGGCCACGCGCACGTGGAACAGGCGGTCGGCATCGAGCGGCGTGAGGCCCGCGGCGGCATCGGCGGCCATCTGCGCGATCGCCTCCTCGATGGCGTCGAACTGGGCCTTGCGCCCGCTTCTTGCCGCCAGCGCGGCAACCTCGCCTTCCACCAGCGCGCGGGCGCGGATCAGTTCGAGCRGTCCCTCCTCGCCGGACAGGTCGAAGCCCGCATCGGCGTGCGAAGGTGGTTCGCACACATAGATGCCCGAGCCCATCCGCACTTCGATATAGCCCTCGACCTCGAGCGCGATCAATGCCTCGCGCAGCGACGGCCGGCTCACGCCGAGCTGCACCGACAGATCCCGCTCCGCCGGCAGGCGCGAGCCCACCGGAAACTCGCCGGCCAGGATCAACCCGCGCAACTGGTTGCTGATCTGGCGGTAAAGGCGCTGTGGCTCGATCGATTGGATAGGCATGGACAAGCAGCCCCGAGTGGCCAGCACAGATCTCCAGTGCGCGAATCGTGCGCTGGCGGTTGCGGTGTTTCGCAGTCCCGCGCCGCCGGCTCGCGGCGCGAGATTGGTTTGACCAGTTGTCCAGTCCGCTGAAGTCTAGGCAGCGCGCTGTTCAATGTCCAGGCGCAACGCGAATGCACTGCAGCATCGGCAACGGCACCGCGCGCGGCGGTAGAGACGGCAGTAGAGACCCCTAATTGGTAATACCAGTTTACCTGTCGATAGTCCTGAACTAGACTCCGCTCACTCGGCATGCGCGCGGCAAGGCAGTGGCGGTCGCAGGCATCCGGATCTGCATCGCACAAGAAAGCGGGCATCAGCACACGTGGCGCGAAAGCGCTGGACGTCGCTACGCGGCCCCCGCAGAACGCAGGAGACCCGAGTGAACGACGAAAAACCGCCGAAGCCCCCGGTGCACCCCGTGCGCCGCAGCCAGGCCTGGTTCGGCCGGCTTGACCGCGATGGCTTCATCTACCGCTCGTGGCTGAAAAACCGCGGCATTCCCCACGATCAGTTCGACGGCCGCCCGGTCATCGGCATCTGCAACACGTATTCCGAACTCACCCCCTGCAACTCGCATTTCCGCACGCTGGCCGAACAGGTCAAGATCGGCGTATGGGAAGCGGGCGGCTTTCCGCTCGAATTCCCGGTGATGTCGCTGGGCGAGACCATGCTGCGCCCSACCGCSATGCTGWYCCGYAACCTGGCCAGCATGGACGTGGAGGAAKCSATYCGMGGCAAYCCGRTCGATGSCGTGGTGCTGCTGATGGGCTGCGACAAGACCACGCCGGCGCTGATGATGGGCGCGGCGTCCTGCGACCTGCCCACCATCGGCGTCTCCGGCGGCCCGATGCTGAGCGGCAAGTTTCGCGGCGGCGAGCTGGGCTCCGGCACCGATGTCTGGAAGATGTCGGAAGCGGTGCGGGCCGGACAGATGTCGCAGGAGGATTTCTTCGAAGCCGAAAGCTGCATGCACCGCTCGCATGGCCACTGCATGACCATGGGCACCGCGTCGACCATGGCCAGCATGGTGGAAGCACTCGGCATGAGCCTGCCCGGCAACGCCGCGATTCCGGCGGTGGACGGCCGCCGCAATGTGCTGGCGCGCGCCTCGGGGCGCCGCATCGTGGAGATGGTCAAGGACAACCTGGTGATGTCGCGGATCCTCACCCGGCCTGCCTTCGAGAACGCCATCCGCGTCAACGCGGCGATCGGCGGCTCGACCAACGCGGTGATCCACCTGCTTGCCATCGCCGGCCGCATCGGCGTCAAGCTGAGCCTGGAAGACTGGGACGCATTGGGTCACGAGCTGCCCTGCCTGCTCGACCTGCAGCCCTCCGGGCGCCACCTGATGGAAGACTTCTATTACGCCGGCGGTCTGCCGGCGGTAATCCGCGAACTGGGCGCGGTGCTGGCGCGCGACGCGCTGACCGTCAACGGCAAGACGCTGTGGGACAACTGCAAGGACGCGCCCAACTGGAACCGCGAAGTCATCCACGCCTTCGACGCGCCCTTCAAGGCGAACGCGGGCATTGCCGTGCTGCGCGGCAACCTGTGCCCCGACGGCGCGGTGATCAAGCCCTCCGCCGCCACCCCGGCGCTGCTCAGGCACACGGGCCGCGCGGTGGTGTTCGAGAACAGCGAGCATATGCACCAGCGCCTCGACGACGAATCGCTCGATGTGGACGAAACCTGCGTGCTGGTGCTCAAGAACTGCGGCCCGCGCGGCTACCCCGGCATGGCCGAGGCCGGCAACATGCCGCTGCCGCCCAAGGTGCTGCGCAAGGGCATCACGGACATGGTCCGCGTCTCGGATGCGCGCATGAGCGGCACTGCCTACGGCACAGTGGTGCTGCACGTGGCGCCCGAGGCCGCGGCCGGGGGCCCGCTCGCGCTGGTGCGCGACGGCGACATGGTGGAGCTGGATGTACCCGCGCGCAAGCTGCACCTGCATGTCGGCGACGAGGAATTGCAGCGCCGCCGCGCAGCGTGGCAAGCGCCTGCGCTGCCGATGGAACGCGGCTGGACCCGGCTCTATGTCGAGCACGTGCAACAAGCCAACCTGGGCGCCGACATGGATTTCCTGGTGGGCAAGAGCGGCGCCGCCGTACCCAAGGACAACCACTGAGACGCGTTGTCGCAACGCGGCTTTCCGCAGCTTTGCATTCGCGACGAACGGCCGCTCCCGGCATGAACGGCCAACGGAGACACCACGCATGGCATCGGTTCAGATTCGCGGCATCCAGAAGTACTTCGGCAGCACGCAGGTCATCCGCGGCGTGGACATCGACATCGCCGACGGCGAGTTCACCGTGCTGGTGGGACCATCCGGCTGCGGCAAATCCACGCTGTTGCGCATGATTGCCGGGCTGGAGGAAATCACCACCGGCGAGATCGCCATCGGCGGCCGGGTGGTCAATCGCCTGCCGCCAAAGGAGCGCGACATCGCCATGGTGTTCCAGAACTATGCGCTCTACCCGCATATGACGGTCTACGACAACATGGCTTTCTCGCTCAAGCTCGCCAAGGGGGATAAGGACGAGATCAGGCAGAAGGTGGACAAGGCTTCCGCCATTCTCGGCCTGGGCAGTTTGCTGGATCGCTACCCGCGCCAGCTTTCGGGCGGCCAGCGGCAGCGGGTGGCGATGGGACGCGCCATCGTGCGCGATCCGCAAGTGTTCCTCTTCGACGAGCCGCTCTCCAACCTCGACGCCAAGCTGCGCGTGCAGATGCGCGCGGAGATCAAGGAGCTGCACCAGCGCCTGCGCACCACCTCGGTCTACGTCACGCATGACCAGATCGAAGCCATGACCATGGGCGACCAGATCGTGGTGATGCGCGACGGCCGCGTGGAGCAGCGCGGCAAGCCGCTGGACCTCTACGACCATCCCGACAATCTCTTCGTGGCCGGTTTCATCGGCTCGCCCGCGATGAACTTCGTGCCCGGCGTGCTGCGCCGCCAGGGCGGCGATACGGTTGTCGAGTTTCCCGATGGCACGCGCCTGCCGCCCCCCACGCGCTTCGACGCCGGCGCCGGGACCGACGGCCAGCGCGTGATCTATGGCGTGCGGCCCGAGCACCTGAGCCTGGACGCGACCGGCCAAGGCCTGCGCAACCGCGTGTCGGTAGTCGAGCCTACCGGCGCCAACACCGAGATCTATTCGCGCTTCTGCGAAACGGACTTCATCTCGATATTCCGCGAGCGCCATGACTTCGCCGCGGGCGACATCCTGAACCTCGTGCCCGACCACCAGCACACCCACCTGTTCGATGCCGACACGGGCCAGTCGCTGCTGCGGCACGGCACGCCGGATGCGCAGGGTGATCCGGGAAACAGGCATGACCAGCACGGGGCGGAACCCCTGACCACGGAGGAGACAAAACGATGAGCGCACCGACCAACTTCACGAGACGCGATTTCCTGGCATCCACGGCTGCCGTCGCCGCCACCACGGCGCTGGGCGGCCATGCCTTCGCCGCGCCCGCCCCGCTGCTGTACAAACCGGAAGCGGGCGCCAAGCTGCGGGTGCTGCGCTGGAAGCGCTTCGTGCAGGGCGACGAAGACTTGTGGAACGCCAACACCAGGAAGTTCTCCGAACTCACCGGGATCGAGGTGCGGGTCGACAACGAAGGCTGGGAAGACGTGCGCCCCAAGGCCGCCGTGGCGGCCAGCGTTGGTAGCGGGCCGGACATCATCGTCGGCTGGTTCGACGACCCGCAACAGTATCCCGACAAGCTCGTCGACATGTCGGACCTGGCCACCTACCTCGGCGGCAAATACGGCGGCTGGTACGACGTGTGCCGCAAATACGGCACGCACAACGGCAAGTGGATCGGCCTGCCGCTGGGCGTGGTGGGCAACGCGCTGGTCTATCGCGAGAGCCATGTCAAGGCAGCGGGCTTTGAGACCATCCCCAAGGACCTCGCCGGCTTCCTCAAACTGTGCCAGGGGCTCAAGGCCAAGAACACGCCCTGCGGCTTCGCGCTGGGCAAGGCGGTCGGCGACGGCAACAACTGGGCGCACTGGCTGCTTTGGTCGCATGGCGGCATGCTGGTCGATACCAAGGGCAAGGTCGTGGTCAACTCGCCCGAGACCTGGGCCGCGCTGGAGTATGCCAAGCAACTCTATGCCACCTTCGTGCCCGGCACGCTGTCCTGGCAGGACCCGTCGAACAACAAGGCCTTCCTGGACGGCCAGGTCAGCCTGACCGCCAACGGCATCTCGGTCTACTACGCGGCCAAGAATTCGAAGGAGCCCAAGCTGCAGGAGATGGCGCGGGACATCCAGCACGCGCACTTCCCGATCGGCACGTCCGGCAAACCCACCGAACTGATGCAGATCACGCAAATGATGCTGTTCCGATATTCCAAGTTCCCGAACGCGGCCAAGGCCTACCTGCAATTCATGATGGAACCGGAGCAGTACAACCCATGGATGGAAGCCGCCATCGGCTACGTCAGCCAGCCGCTCAAGGCCTACGAGGCCAACCCGATCTGGACGGCCGATCCCAAGCACACCGTCTATCGCGACTCCGCCGCGCTGATGCTCGACAACGGCCACGCCGGCCCGCTGGGCACCGCTTCGGCCGCGTCCATGGCTGACTACATCGTGCTCGACATGGTGGCCGAGGCGGCCAGCGGTTCCAAGACGCCGAAGGAGGCGGCGGCGCGCGCGGCGCAGCGTGCCGAGCGCTACTACAAGGCGTGATGTCGCCAACGCCCGAAGCAGGGAAGGCGCGGCGGCACACCGCCGCGCCGCCGTTCTGAAGATCCGGTCCGGCGTTTCCAGCGCCGGACCGGCAGCCGCCGAGGTGATCCATGCTATCCCGCCTGTTGAACAACCGCCATACGCTGGGGCTGCTGTTCATGCTGCCCACGGCGCTGTTGCTGCTGGTCTTCCTGACATATCCGCTCGGCCTCGGCGTCTGGCTCGGCTTCACCAATACCAAGATCGGCGGCACCGGCGAATGGATCGGGCTGGCCAACTACAGTTACCTGGCCGGCGACTCGCTGACGCAACTGGCGCTGTTCAACACGCTGTTCTACACGCTGGTGGCCAGCGTGCTGAAGTTCGCGCTGGGGCTGTGGCTGGCGCTGCTGCTCAACAAGAACCTGCCGTTCAAATCGTTCTTCCGCGCCATCGTRCTGCTGCCGTGGATTGTGCCGACGGCGCTGTCGGCGCTGGCCTTCTGGTGGATCTATGATGCGCAGTTTTCCATCATCAGCTGGAGCCTGGTCAAGCTCGGGCTGATCGACCGCTATATCGATTTCCTCGGCGACCCGTGGCTGGCCCGCTTCTCCACCATCGCCGCCAATGTCTGGCGCGGCATTCCCTTTGTCGCGATCTCCCTGCTGGCCGGGCTGCAGACCATCTCGCCCACGCTGTACGAAGCGGCATCGATCGACGGCGTCACGCCGTGGCAGCAGTTCCGCTATGTCACGCTGCCGCTGCTGACGCCGATCATCGCGGTGGTGATGACCTTCTCCGTGCTGTTCACCTTCACCGATTTCCAGCTGATCTACGTGCTCACGCGCGGCGGCCCGCTCAACGCCACTCACCTGATGGCCACCCTGTCCTTCCAGCGCGCGATTCCCGGCGGTTCACTGGGCGAAGGCGCGGCGATCGCCACCATGATGGTGCCCTTCCTGCTGGCTGCCATCCTGTTCTCTTACTTCGGCCTGCAGCGGCGCGGCTGGCAACAGGGAGGCGACAAATGAAAGCGAAAGCGATGAGCGCGCCCGAGCAGCAGGGCATGGACTACCTGCAATCGATACCGCGGCGCTGGGTGACCATCTACATCCCACTAGGCATCTTCGTCTTCGTGCTGCTGTTTCCGTTCTACTGGATGGCGATCACCGCCTTCAAGCCGGATGGCGAACTGCTGATGCGCAGCGCCAACCCGTTCCTGGTGATGGCGCCCACCTTCGCGCATTTCAAGAAGCTGCTGTTCAACACGCCCTACCCGGCCTGGCTGCTCAATACCGTGATCGTCTCGACGGTATCGACCTTCGCCTCGCTGGCCGCCAGCGTGCTGGCCGCCTACGCGATCGAGCGGCTGCGCTTCCAGGGCGCGAAGCAGGTCGGGCTGGCCATCTTCCTGGCCTACCTGATCCCGCCCTCGATCCTGTTTATCCCGCTGGCATCGATCGTGTTCCAGCTCGGCCTGTTCGATACGCGCTGGGCGCTGATCCTGACCTATCCCACCTTCCTGATCCCGTTCTGCACCTGGCTGCTGATGGGCTACTTCCGCTCCATCCCTTACGAACTGGAAGAATGCGCGCTGATCGACGGCGCCACCCGCTGGGAGATCCTGGTCAAGATCATCCTGCCGCTGGCCGTGCCGGGACTGATCTCGGCCGGCATCTTCGCCTTCACGCTGTCGTGGAACGAGTTCATCTACGCGCTGACCTTTATTTCCTCGTCGGAAGTGAAAACGGTGCCGGTGGGCATCGTCACCGAGCTGATCGAGGGCGACGTCTACCACTGGGGCGCGCTGATGGCAGGCGCCTTGCTGGGCTCGCTGCCGGTAGCGCTGGTGTACTCGTTCTTTGTCGAGTACTACGTGTCGGGCATGACGGGGGCGGTGAAGGAATAGGCGGCAAAGGGCCGGACAAGCGCAACGGCACCGGGCATGAACGCCTGGCAAGGGCAGGTTAAAATGCCCGTTGTCCCGCCGCCAACCGCCGGCACCGCCGAACCACCCCGTATTCAAGCCCGATCCGATGAGCAAACCCGCCCGCACCCTCACCTTCAAGTGCAAGAAGTGCACCAAGCCCGTCACGCTGTTTCTGCAGAAGGTATCCGCCTGTTCGCACATCACGCCATACCAGGGCTGGTGCAAATGCGGTGAGCTGGTTCGTCACGCCACCGGCGACAAGGATGCGGTCGAGTCCTTCGTCTCCTCCGTCGACGGCAACTGGGCACACCACCACCATCACCACCATTGAGCAACCGTAGCCATCCCGCTCCCGCCAGCGAAACCTGGCGCCCCGGCGCCAAGGATCCGCTGCGCTTCCTGAGCGCGTATCCCGATGCCGTGCTCGACCAGGTGCGCCAGCTGGTTGCCGCCAATCGCCTTGGCGAGCACCTGGCGAAGAAATACCCGGCCCGGCACACCGTGCAGACAGACCGCGCGCTGTACGACTACACCGCCGAACTGAAGCAGGAATTCCTGCGCACCGCGCCGCCGGTCCACAAGATCGCGTTCGACGCGAAGATCGACGTGGTGCATCGCGCGCTCGGGCTGCACACCGCCATCTCGCGCGTGCAGGGTGGCAAGCTCAAGGCCAAGAAGGAAATCCGCGTGGCCTCGCTGTTCAAGGAAGCGCCGCCCGAATTCCTGCGCATGATCGTGGTGCACGAACTCGCGCACCTGAAGGAAAGCGATCACAACAAGGCGTTCTACCGCCTGTGCGAATACATGGAGCCGGCGTATCACCAGCTCGAGTTCGACACGCGCCTGTTCCTGGCGTGGCGTGAACTGGAGCAGGCACAGCGCTAGCCCCCTCGCCTCTCAAGCCTCAAGCCTCAAACCGCGCCCGGGCTCACCACCACTGTCTTCCGATACGTCCCCTGTGCCGCCAGGCGATGCAGCACGCACACCTGCACGTTGCCGGCGAAAGCGGCCTGCCTGACGGCTGCCGCCATATGCGCCAGCACGACCGCGGCCATGGCGGCCTGCACCGGCTCCGGCCGCGCATTGGTCATCACGAGATGCGTCACGACGAAGCCGGCTTCGGGGTCGTCGCCGGTCAGCGCAACCTCCGCCACCAGCAGGCGGCTCTTGAGATCCGCCAGTTGCGCGTAGCCATGCCCTGCGAGTTCGCGGTGCACGCCGGCGAACACATGCGCGAAGTCGATCCTGTCCGCGAGTTGCCGCGTGGTTTCGGTAATCAGGTGCGGCATGATCAGTCCGGTTTCACCGAGGCGGAGGATACGGCGCGGGTCCAACTCGCCTGCGCCTGCGACAGGAACTGGCGGAAGCCGGCAGGATCCAGCGGCCGGGCTTCCACGCCAAGCGCCAGCAGGCGTTCCTGCATCTGCTTGTCGGCGAGCACCGCATTCAGCTCGTGGTTGAGCCGGTTGAGGATATCGCCCGGCAGCTTGCCCGGCGCCATGATTCCGTACCACGGCGCCGCGTCGAAATCGCGCACGCCTTGCTCGCGCATGGTGGGCACCCCCGGCAGCAAGGCGGAGCGTCGTGCGCCGGTCTGCGCCAGCGGCACCACCGTGCCGGCTTTGATGTGCGGCAGCAGCAGCACGGGGCTGTCGAACATCAGCGCAATCTGCCCGCCCAGCAGATCGTTGATGGCGGGGCCCGACCCCTTGTAGGGAGAATGCAGCAGGCGCGCGCCGGTAGCCTGCGAGAACATCGCCCCGATGATGTGCTGCGGCGTGCCGTTGCCCGCCGAGCCGTAGGCGATGGTGTCGGGCGCCGCGGCGGACGCGCGCACCAGCGCGGGCACGGAATCGAAGCGCTGCCCGCGGGTGCCCGCCACCAGGATGAACGGCACCGTGCCGATCAGGCCGACGCCGGCCAGGTCCTTCGCTGGATCGTAGGGCAGCGCGGGATACAACGCCTTGCCGACCGAGACCGGCCCGACCGCGCCCAGCAACAAGGTATAGCCATCGGCAGGCGCCTTGCTGACATAGTCGCTGCCGATGGTGCCGCCCGCGCCGGGCCGGTTCTCCACCACCACCGGTTGCTTCAGGCGGACCTGCAGTTCTTTCCCGATCAGGCGGGCGAGCGAGTCGGTGGTGGCGCCGGGCGCATACGGCACCACCAGGCGGATCGGGCGATCCGGATAGGCAGCGCTGGCCGCTGGCGCGAATGTCAGGCAGAGCGCGGCGGCTGCGAGCGCGGGCGACAAGAAGGCAAGCAGCCGGCGGTTGCGCCGGTCGGCGCTGGAATGGCATGACATGGGGGTCTCCTGGTGTTTTCCATGTTGTGCATGCATTCCAGCAGTTACGACATGCTCTGTAAAATGATGAATCGATTTTCAATTCATCACGACAGATTATGAGATCAACGGCCACGCCCGAAGCCATGGACCTGCGCCTGGTCCGCAGCTTCATGGCCGTTGCCCGCCATGGCAGCGTGACCGCCGCGGCCGATTCGCTCGGCCTGACGCAACCGGCCTTGTCACAGCACCTGCGCATCTTCGCGCAGAGCCTGGGGGTGCCGCTGTTCGGACGCGTGGGCCGCAAGCTGGAACTGACCGATGCGGGCAGGCAACTGGTTCTGGCGCTCGAACCCGTGCTCGATCAGCTCGAACGGGTCATCGTATCCGCAGCCTCTCAGCGCGGCGCGGTGGAGGGCACGCTGCGCATCGGCGCCACCCATACCTATCTTTCCGCGCTGGTGATGCCTGCCGTGCAAGCGCTGGTCGATGCGCATCCGGGGCTGGATATCCAGGTGTTCGAGTTTGCCGCCGCCGAGGTCGACCGTTCCCTGCTGGACGGACAGATCGATCTTGGCCTGGCGTTTGCGAAGGACGCGCCAAAACGCATCGAACAGGTGCCGCTGTTCTCGGAAACGCTTGCCTTGATCGCACCCGGACACAAGCTGCCACGCGAACAGGAAACCGTGACCCTGGCGCAACTGGGAACGCTGCCCCTGGCGCTGCTGCCCGAGCGCTTCGCCATGCGCCGGCAGATCGACGCGGCCGCGCAGGCCGCCGGCATCGTGCTGCGGCCCCGGCTGGAAGGCCCCAGCGTGGAAGCCTTGCTGCGCGCCGTGCTCGGCGGCCGCCTGTACACCATCGCCAGCCCGCTGGCGCTGCATATCGCCGGCACGCAGCGCAGCGGCAGCTTCGCCGGGCTGGCCTACGCGCCGGTCGCGCATCCCGGCTTCAGCCGCACGGCCGCACTGCACCGGCGCCGCGGCCGGCCGGATAGCCCCGCCGCCACAGCTTTCATGGAAACGCTCGGAAAGGTGATCCGGGACGCCGCCGGCAGCGGGTATCTCATACCCATCTGACGCGTGCCTGGCGCCGCCAACTCCGCCGCGGATTCCGCGCCGCCACTYCCTGGGCAGCGCAGCCGTACTCACCGCTGCGCTGCCGCTGGCCGCAGCTGCAGCCGGCGGCGCCACCGCGCACCCCGGCCAGGCGCGCCAGCAAGCTCGCGCCGGCCGCACCCGATTCTGGCCGGATGGCGCGCAACTCGTCATCTCCATCTCAATGCAGTTCGAGGCCGGCGCCCAGCCCGAGCGCGGCGCCAGCGGCCCCTTCCCTCCGCTCGACCCCAAGTACCCGGACTACCCGCTGCAGTCTTGGTACACCTACGGCGTGCGCGAAGGCATCCCGCGTCTGCTGGACCTGTGGGACCGCGCCGGTATCAAGGTGACCTCGCATATGGTGGGTCAGGCAGTCGAGCGCCATCCCGAACTGGCGCGCGAAATCGTCGCGCGCGGGCACGAAGCCTCGGGCCATGGCCAGACCTGGGAGCCGCAATACAGCATGAGTGCCGAAGCGGAACGCGCCAGCTACGTGCAGAGCATCGACACCATCCAGCGCGCCACCGGCACGCGGCCCCTCGGCTTCAACGCCTTCTGGATGCGCGGCTCGCCCAATACGCTGCCGATCCTGCAGTCGCTCGGCTTCCTCTATCACATCGACGACCTCAGCCGCGACGAGCCATCCGTGCTGCAGGTAGGCGGCAAGCCGTTCGCCGTGGTGCCCTACACCGTGCGCAACAACGACATCGTGCGCTTCGACTCGCCATCGACCACGGCCGAAGACATGCTCGGCGAACTGAAGGCGGAGTTCGATGTGCTCTACGCCGAAGGCGCCCACCGCCGCCGCATGATGTCCATCAGCACGCACGACCGCATCTCCGGTTCCCCGGCACGCGTGCGGGCGCTCGAAGCGTTTATCCGCTACGCCCAGGGCCATGCCGGCGTGACCTTCATGCGCAAGGACGACATCGCCCGCTTCGCGCTCGGCGCGAGCGACGTGCCGGCGGCATAAGCCAGGGCAAAACCACGAACATACAGACGAGTACAAGCCGACATGAAAACCACAAACCTCGCGCCAGTACGCGCATTCGTAGCCGCCCTAGGCGTCGCCCTGTTACCGCTATCGCAAAGCGCCGCCGCTGCCGGCGACGAGCTGGTCCACCCGCAGCACCTGGCCCAGGGCGCCGGCCAGCCGTCCGCGGCAGCCGCRCTTCTCGCCGCCCGCCGCTACGCCACCTTCTGGCACACCGGCGACGAACGCTACGCCACGCTCGCACTCGCCCCGGACTTCAGCGACCGCACGCTGCCGCCCGGCCGCGAGCAAGGCCTGCGCGGCCCGTTGCAGGCCTCCAGGGGATTCCGCGCCGCGGTACCGGATCTCAGCGCGGAAATGGAAGACGTGGTCATCGCCGGCGACCGGGTCGCGGTGCATCTGCGCTTTCGCGGCCACTTTACCGGGGCGTTCGGCGACAGCAAGGGCCAGGGCCAGCAGATCGACTTCCAGGCCTTCGACCTGTACCGCGTGGCGAACGGCAAGATCGTGGAGAACTGGCATCTGGAGGACAACCTGGGCCTGCTCAGGCAGATGGGGGTGAGCAAGTAGGCGTTGGGCCACAACATGCGCGGTGCGTGGCGGTACTACTTCGCCACGGCCACCCGCCAAACCACATTGCCGACATCGTCGGCAACCAGCAGCGCCCCGCGCTTGTCGATGGCCACGCCTACCGGCCGCCCTTGGGCGTCGCCGTCCTTGTCAAGAAATCCCGTCAGCACATCCACAGGCGGACCTGCCGGTCTGCCGTTGGCAAACGGCACGAAGATCACCTTGTAGCCGCTGTGCGGCTTGCGGTTCCACGAGCCATGCTGGCTGACAAACATACCGTCCTTGAACGCAGCCGTGAGCGAGTTGCCTTGCGACGAGGCGAGGCCAAGCGAGGCGGTGTGCGGGCCGACCGCGTAATCGGGCGGGATGGCCTTGGCCACCATTTCGGGCCGCTGCGGCTTCACGCGTTCGTCCACATGCTGGCCGTAGTAGCTAAAGGGCCAGCCGTAAAAGGCCCCGTCGCTCACCGAGGTAATGTAGTCAGGCACCAGATCGCTGCCGATTTCGTCGCGCTCGTTGACCGAGGTCCACAGCGCTCCGCTGGCGGGCTCCCACGCCATGCCGTTGGGATTGCGCAAGCCGCTGGCGAAGATGCGATGCGCTCCGGTCTTTGGATCGACTTCCCAGATGGCCGCGCGGCCCTCCTCCTTGTCGATGCCGTTCTCGCCGACGTTGCTGTTCGAGCCGACGGTGACATACAGCTTGCCGCCGTCCTGGCTGGCGATGATGTTCTTGGTCCAGTGATGGTTGATCGGGCCAGCCGGCAGGTCCACCACTTTCACGCCGGGTGCGGTAACCTGGGTCTGTCCGGGTTGGTAGGGGAAGCGCAGCACGGCATCGGTGTCGGCCACGTAGAAATCATTGCCGACCAGCACCATGCCGAAAGGCGAATGCAGGTCCTTGAGGAAAACCGAGCGCGCATCGGCCACGCCATCGCCATCGGTGTCGCGCAACAGCGTAATGCGATCGGCACTCGGCACCCCCGCGCCGGCGCGCTTCATCACCTGTTTCATTACCCAGCCCCTGATGCCCTTACCATCGTCGGGTTTTGGCGGTGCGTTGGTCTCGGCAACCAGCACATCGCCATTGGGCAACACGTAGAGCCAGCGGGGATGATCCAGTTTGTCGGCAAACGCCACGGCGGACAGGCCGTCCGCCGCCACCGGCTTGGCGCCATCGGCCCAGCCCTTCGCAGGGGCGATGTGCACGGTTGGCAGCATGGTCTTGTTCGGCGCCGGCAACTGCGGCGTGAAGCCGGTGCCCGCTGACACTGGCAGGGTTGCGGTTTCGCCGCACGCCGCCAGGCCGGCCACCATCAGCACGCTCAGCGACAGGAGGGATAGACGCGGCACGACCATGTTCGGCTCTCCGGCAAGACTCGCCTCGCCCCGGGCGGATGCGCCGCCGGAATGCGAAAGCGCGATGAACGCAAGCGGCCGGCCCAGCCTGGCGCCGGTAGCCGGAGGACGCCCTCGCCTTCACTATAGGACGCACGCGGCACAACTTCTGTCGGCATGCCGGAAGCCGCGCGTAAGACAAAGACGGTGCGTGCGATGCCATCGCCTGTCCCGCACCTGGCGCGGGGAACGCCGCGTCGGAAAAGCTGGTGCTGGAAGCTTGCAGTTGCCGGCTATGGTTCGCTCAATCGCAAGCGTAGCGGAACGCGTCATCCAGGTTCAGCGGCAGCACCAGCGTGCGAAGATGCGCCGCCTTTGCCGAAGCACACAGCGTTGCGCGCGTCGCCGCATCCTTGTACTTCGAGGCGTACTCCACGTTGAACACTGCCTTGCCCTGGGCCGTGAACGGCGTGTAGGTAGCGCACTCCTTGTACTGGAAGCACTGCTCGTTCACCGCGAAATCGAAATCCGCCGCCAGTTGAGCGATCTGGTCCACGTCGTTCTTCAGGCCCACGGCCAGCCCGCGCGCATGCGCCTCGGCTGCGAGAAAACGGTTGTAGTCCAGCTGCGTGACCGCTGTCAGCGGGAGACCCGGCTTGTTGGCATAGCCGTCGACGTTGTCCGGGTCCACGCCATCGCAACCCTTCGACTTCGCCAGATCCATGCGCGCCTGCATGATCTTGCGGACGTTGGGCGAGCGCGTATCCAGCCAGCGCTCTCCCGCCCAACCCGACAGGGCCTTGCCCATATCGGCCGCCGCAAACTGCTTGAAATCCGGGCGCCAGTTTTCTGAGCTGCCGGCGGAGAAATAGCAGACTACGCGCTTGCCCTGCGCCTTCAGCGCATTGATGGTTGCTTGCGGCGTATCCACCAGATCGATATCGAAGACCTGCGCGGGGTAGTTCGTGTTGACCGTGCTGGTCAATTGCAACTGCCAGGTGTCCGCGGCGGCCGGCATCCAGCGCGAAGGGGCCAGAGTTTGCGCTGAGGGAGACAGGGTAGCGTTGGAGGCAGAGGCAGGAGCGTTCACCGCTGACACGGAAATGGCGGAGGCGTCCGGCTCCGCCGATGCGCCATCGCCTCCGCAAGCCGCCAGACAGGTAATCGAGACCAGCCATGCCATACGTGCAAGTTTCCGGATCACGGAGGCTTTCCTTTTTGGGTTGCTTTGGTTGGCTGATGGAATGGGGAGGTGCGGAGGCACCCTGCCAGGTTGTCTGGCAGGGGGGGATCTTGAATGGTTTCCCGAACGCTACGGTAGGCGGGTTGAATGACGGGCGCAAGACGGGGATATGCAATCGTTGTATCGCGATCCGGCGCCCGGAGCTCAGGGCAGGTTGCTTTCGAATCGGTCCGATTCATCACACATTCGCTGCTCGACTACGATCCCCGCTGGATCCGGCAACGGCATATCTCGACATGCGGAGGGCTGAATCGATCGAAGATTCGCCGGGCATGATCAGCCAGGGCAGGCTGGCCGTTGATCTTTCCTCGATCCAGACGGTCGATGACTATATCTGTGGTCTCGGATAGAAGCGTTCGCGGCAAGTCGCGCAGTTGTTAGCGGTGCCAGGCGTGACGACTGCGCCCGCCGTACGGGAGAACCGAATCTTCAACCCGCTCAAAAACAAAACGGGCTACGCAAATCGCGTAGCCCGTTTTGGAATTCTGGTGCCGGCTGCAGGACTCGAACCCGCCACCTGATGATTACAAATCAGCGTTAGTGGACATTACCCTACGTTGACTGAGATCCCTGTGGCCATGCAAATACTTAAAAATAAAGGGGTTTTTCGTTGACGCCCGGTGATATCTCGTTGACCGGGATAGATCGAATACCGCACAATCCGGTTACATAGCGGTTACATGGAACCGTGTAACCCGGTTTGTAGGATTCTGCATGGCAAAAATCAACTTCACCGCTGCCCGGGTAGATGCTCACCAGTGCCCCCAAGGGAAAGCGCAAGCTTTTCTGTGGGATGCGATTTCCCCTGGCCTCGGTTTGCGCGCTACCGCCAGTGGGGCAAAGTCATACGTCTTCCAGGGCAAGATCCACGGACAAACCGTCCGCCTGACCATTGGGGATCCGCGTAGCTGGACAATCAGTAAGGCTCAGGAGGAAGCCAGGCGCCTGCAAACGCTGATCGATGCCGGCCAGGATCCGCGTGAAGTCAAGGCCGAGCAACGGGCCAGCTATGAGGCAAGGCGGGCGGCGACGGCTCGGGAGAGCGTGACGGTTGCCGAAGCTTGGACAGACTACCTTGAGCATCTGCGTACGAAAATCTCCCCCAAGACTAAGAAGCCAAGGTCCGCAACCTACATCAATGACCACATCAAGCTTGCCGCGCCAGGCGGGATGCCTGCCAAGCGAGGCAGCAAGCAAACCGAACGCGGACCGCTTTACYCACTGATGGCACTGAAGCTCTCCGGCCTGACTGCCAAGACTGTTGCCACGTGGCTGGAATCCGAGGTGCCTGCCCGGCCGACCAGTGCCGCATATGCATTCAGGATGCTCAAGGCCTTTGCACGCTGGTGCGAAGGACAAGACAAATACGCAGGCACCATCCCGACCGACTGCTGCACCTCCCCCAAGGTGACCGGCGCCCTGCCAAGCAGCAATACCAAGGACGGCGATAGCCTTCAGCGCGAACAACTTGCCACCTGGTTCTCCGCTGTGCGCGCCCTGCACAACCCGGTGCAGTCCGCCTACCTGCAAGGACTTCTCATTACTGGTGCGCGCCGGGAAGAACTCGCAGCTCTGCGCTGGGATGACGTGGACTTCCAATGGCGAAGTCTGCGCATCGCCGACAAGATAGAAGCCGGGCGCGTGATTCCCCTCACGCCCTATCTGGCTTCCCTGTTGCTCAATCTCAAACGCCTCAACGAAACCCCGCCGACTGCCCGGCGGCGGCGGACGCTCGAAGCACGAGGCGAGAAATGGGAGCCTTCTCCCTGCGTATTCCATAGCCTCAATGCTGCAAAGGGCCGGATTGCCGAGCCAAGGTATGCACACAACCAAGCCATCGAGGCAGCCGGCCTGCCCCACGTGACGCTACATGGCCTGCGCCGGTCGTTCGGCACGCTATCCGAGTGGAGCGAGGTTCCCGTTGGCGTCGTGGCACAGATCCAAGGGCACAAACCTTCAGCGCTAGCCGAAAAACATTATCGTCGCCGGCCACTCGATATGCTTCGAATGTGGCACGACAAGATCGAGGCATGGATGCTGGAGGAAGCGGGAATTAGCTTTCATCAAACTTCAACGGCGGACCAAGAGGCAGCGGCTCAAACAGCGCCATCTGCTTGACCGGCGGAGACCTCACTGCCCATGCGCGGCACTCACGCAGACGATCAATTTAGTGAGCGCTAAATCCCTATGGCAGCGCCCTCAACTCGTTGATGTAATGACCCAGTAAAATTCTCGCGCGTCTAGCTCATGCTTGGTTGGAGCAACTCACTGACCAACAGGTGTGGTCGATGGCACGTCGTACTGGTTGTCGGATAGCTCCGATCGCAGACGATGATCCAGCAGGACGTGCAAGATGTCGCGCATTTTTTCTTGGGTAGCGACGATTCGCCCCTGATCGTCGAACTGTATACCCCAACTGCGGAGTCCGTTGATCTCGCGAAGACGGATCATGTAATCCGGGTTCTGGTAATAGCCACGCGCCTTGATCACCGCCATACGGCGCAAGTGCGTAGCGTTTTTGCCGATGAAGGCGTCAAAAACGGCGAAATCAGCAATAGCGGCTGAAAAGCCTTCCTCTTGCTTCAGTTCTGCATATGCCTCTTCGTAGGTGTCTTTGTGATTCAGCAGAGATTCAAAAGCAGGTTTGCTGCTCATGAGAACGCTTTCTCCCACGACAAAGAAGTCAAAACTACGGGAGATGCTAAATGACGGGTTATCCATGATATCGAGGCCCGCCTCAGTGAAGAAGATATTCATCATGCCCTTCTTCTTTCGGGTTCCCCAGTCTGCATTTGCCTTCTTGACACAGCAAATCACCGAGTCACCGTGGCGCAGACGAAGAACGTACCCCGCAGCGTTATTAAGCTGCTTCACGTGCTTTACCAAACATTCCTCCAAAGGCTGATCAATCAGCTTTTGGAGGTAAGGAAACAGAGTCTCCTCGCGTGAAACGGCAAGGAAGCCTCCTTCGCTCGGCTGACTGAGCAAGTTGTACTCTTCAGCGATGGTGTGACTGGTTTGGTAGCTCGAAACCAGTCCTTTGAGTTGATCTCTCAAGGCGTCGCTCATCACGACTGAAACGGCTGTAAAGGGATTCATTTGCCCAGTCGCCGGGCGCTTCTTGAATACCCATAGTGATGCAGTTGCCTGAGCAACGTCAAAGGCCCCAAAGGCTTGCAGATCTTGCACTACCGTCATTTCTCTCCCCGATGCAAAACGTAGATTCCGTGTACCAAGCAGGACTCAAGGTGATCGCCTGACTTAACTTGCTCCTTCGATAGCGCCTTCACACAGCGCTTATGCCCCTCAGTCACGATGTTGAGTTCATAGAGCTGCCAGCCAGCGACCAGCAAGAAAGGATTCATCAGAATCTGCCCCGATCGATAAGTGATGACGAACATCAGCACGATGAAGAGTAAAAAGCCGAAAAATTTCCCGTCAACTCCCAAGTCGAGCCCCATGAAAGAAACGACATAGGGGAATACGTAGTTAATGAGATCATTCGGGATCGACTTCGAGTCAATGACCTCAAGTCTTGAATAGCCCGACAGGTTCTGCATCAGGATCATGAAGATGACGAGGCTCACAGCGCAAATCCCGAGCAGGCCAAGAGCCCGCTCCGGATTCGCAAGCTCAGGAAGATAGCAGGAGGACATCTCCGTAATCTTGCACAGCGGAGCCTTCCAAGAAGACTCCTTGACATCTTGGATCAGCAGGATCAGGCTCAACGGAAAGTAAGAACCGAGGAACAAGATCAGCGCGGGGAGAAGTCGCATTTCCATCTTAAAGCCCACTCAGGTGCATGGTCCATCTAGATAGAACATAGAGGACCCTCGCTCCACTCATCACTTCACCAATTCCATCAGCTTGCCAAAGCTGTTCACCACGTCGTACTTCACGTTCTCGGGGGCGTACTTCTTGTTGATCTCGTCGAAGAACTTACGGGCACACTTGATCTTGGTTTTCTCGATCTCATTTAGCACCATCGACGACATGGAGCCCTTGGTCTCAGCCACGAAATACACGTGTTTGACCGTACCTTCCTTGAACGACACGGCCCAGTCGGGGTTGTAGTCGCCAACGGGGGTGGGGATCAGGAAGCCGCGAGGCAATTTGGCGTAGACGACGACTTCAGTACAGGTATCGAGCTCCTTCACAAAATCCCGCTCAATACCGGAATCAGTGATCACGTAGTCGTAGATATGCCGCTTGAGCTTGTCTCCAGCCTTGCTGAAGTCCTGCTTGGTCTGGCCTGCGGTGAAGATGTCGAGGTCGAACTTGTCCCCAACCGAGTCGTAGGCCAAGTGTTCGATGATCATCGTTGCCTTCTGCTCGTTGATCAGCCGAACGGCCTCGGCAATGAAGCTTTCCGGATTGGTTCGGAACTGCGTAAACACGGCGACGCTGATCCCTTTGAGGATGTCTGCCGTCGTGCGTCGGGTCAGCTGCGTGCCTTCGGCGATCTTGCCGATCAGGTCGTACTTCACCGCGGAGTGAATCGAATGCACATTCTTTTCTGTCTCGGTCGCCTTGAGCACGAAGGCTTCGCCATCTTTTAGCCCGTCATAGGTCACCAGTGCAGCCTGCTCGCCGCTCTGAATCGTGTACTGCAATGGCGTCACGCGAAGGCTCTTGTCCAGTTCGGTGACGGCCTTCGTGACCAACTCCCCTGAATCAAAGCCAACGCTGTAGGCCGCCTTGCGATTGATCCGGTTCCACAGCTCCTTGAACTCCTGCTTGTCGAAGTTGCCGTTGAGCGGGTTCTTCTTCGGGCGACGGTCGTCGCTGATGTCAAACATCTGGCTGTCGCTGAAGACGCTGTCGATCAGCTGGTATACCTGCTCGGCATGGGCCTGCAGTTCCGGCGGGAGCGGAGCCAACGAGCCGTCCTTCTTGGCCTCATGGTACGCGCTGGTGATGCGATCCGCCCCGTCGCTGTAGTCGTTCTTGATCAGGTACTTGTAGATCTGCTTGGCCAATTGCGGCGTGACCTCGACATCGCCCGCCGCGGTCTTGAGCACCTTGCCGGTGAAATAGGCTTCGTCGGCCACCTTGGGGCGGGCCGACAGGGAGTCACTGATGTCCTTCTGCAGCGCAGAGACGAAGTCTTTGTAGCTTTCACTGGCTACGACGGTCAGCACGTTGACGTCATGGACGATGGCAGGGTGATCCATCCGGTCGCCGCTCTGATTCACGGACAAGCGCAGACCTCGGCCCACCTCCTGACGCCGCGAAATGGTGTTGTCGCTGTGCTTGAGGGCGCAGATAACGAACACGTTCGGATTGTCCCAACCTTCACGCAGGGCGGAATGCGAAAAGATGAAGCGCACCGGCTCAGCGAGCGACAGCAGCCGTTCCTTGTCCTTCAGGATCAAGTCGTAGGCGTCCACGTCATCGGCCTCGGTGGCCTTCTTGCCCATCTCCGGATCAATGAGACGTTTGGTCTTCTTGTCGATGGAGAAGTAACCGCTGTGCGTCCTGGACGCATCAATCCCCTTGAGGTACTTGATATAAGCGGTTTCGTCCAAATCCAGCACCTCGTTCAGGTACTGGCTGTACTCTTCTTCGAAAATTCGCGCGTAGTCGCCATTTTTGTCTGCCGAAGAGTAGTCGCGGTACTTGGCCACTTCGTCGATGAAGAACAAGGTCAGCACTTTGATGCCTTGCTGGAACAAGGCCAGCTCTTTATCGAAGTGCGCCTTGATGGCTTCCCGAATCTGAATGCGGCGGAGCGCCGCTTCGTTCACGTCGCCAGCGGCTTCACCTACGAAGAGCTCAACGCCGTTGGTAAAGCCCAAGGTATCGCTGTTGGCGTTGATGTCCGATACGACGTAGCCACGGTATTGATCCAGCTCGTTCGACTCGACAAACAAGTTATCGCCCTTTGAGAGCTTGCGCACGATGCGTTTTATTTCGCCACTCTTCAGCTTCTGCTCGAATTCGACGCGCGCCTCGGGCGGCTTCTTGGTCGAAATCTCGATGGACTGCAGGTACAGGTAGGCATTGGTACCAGCCAGCCCCTTCACTGAGATACCGCGCACCGCAATCTTCTTAACTAGCTTCTGGTTGTAGGCGTCCAGCGCATCCAGGCGGTGGATCTTGTTGTGCGTGGTCTTGTGCGTGGCCGAATAGCGAAGCACCATCAGCGCCTTGAATTCCTCCAAGGACTTCAGGGTCTGGGCACCCTCCATCTTTTGGGGCTCGTCCAGGATCAAAATCGGGCGGTTGGCACTGATCACATCAATCGGACGACGCGACTGGAAGTCATCCAGCTCCTCATAGATGCGGCGGGCGTCCTTGCCCGTGGCGTTGAAGGCCTGCACGTTGATTACCATCACATTGATGCCGGCGTCGGACGAAAAGCTTTCGAGTTCGTGCGGTTGCTTGGAGTTGTAGATGAAGAAACGAGCCTTCTTGTGGTACGTCTCGAGGAAGTGATCGGCCGTGATTTCCAGCGACTTGGCCACGCCTTCACGGATGGCAATGCTGGGCACCACGATGATGAACTTACTCCAGCCGTATTGCTTGTTCAGCTCGAAGATGGTTTTGATATAGCAGTAGGTCTTGCCCGTCCCGGTCTCCATTTCGATGTCGAGGTGCAGGCGAGATACCGCTTTGGCGGTGGCCTTGTATTGAGTCGTTACTGGAATACGCTCACCGTTGCCATTGATCGTATAAAAGTCAGTCAGTGAACTTGATAGCGGCAGATTCTGCTGGTGCTGAACCTGAGTGATGTTTTCCAGCAGCGTGACATCCGTCAGTTTCAAATCGGCGTTCTTGAACCCTGCTTCTGCGAATAGATCTTCGACCCCTTTCTTAGCCTTGCCCGGGTCGATGCGATAGCTGATGGCTTCGGCAGCAGCTACCGGTTGGCCATTGAAGCAATCCACCACGGCTTGTACAGCTGCTGTCTGATAGGCCTGGGTCTTGAATTTCAGTTTCATTGCCAGCCCCTCAGATGCACTTGACTTCGGTGGTAGGCGATAGCAACTTGAAGATTTGCTCGACGTTGATCTTGACCGCGCTGTCCTTGAACCCGGCATCGCGGAACACCACGCGCAGCGGCTGGTGCTTTGCCAGTTCCTTGACGAAGTCTTCATCGATACCGCCGTTCCCGTCGAAGCCGGCGGCCAGAGCGTTGCCATCGACAAAGAACACGTCCTTGCCTTGGATGGCTTGCTTGACGATGGGCAGCGCCAGGTCGACCCCCCAGTCCAGCATCACCTGGAACAGCAGGTCTTCTTGGGTGCGGTCGGGCTTGATGTTGTCGACGAACAGATCAATGTTCGCCTTATCCATGGCATCCGGCGAGTAATAGACGTCAGCCATATTAGATGCATCGACCTTCAGAACCCGGAACCCTATGTCCTTGTTCCATGCGTCGTTGCATTCGTTATCAAGAACCCGCTTACCTGCTCTGCGGATACGCTCTTTTCCAATCTCTGCGATGCTGCTGAAGCCAGCCTTTTTCGCCTCGGACGATTCGTCGCACACCTCGGGAAATTGGACAGCAATAAACCTGAATGCTGTGCCTTGAAGTGCATTCTTGTTGAGTACGGCTTGGGCAAATGAGCACGACCCGGCAAAAAAATCCATGACTATTCCACTGCTTCCGCAGTAGCCTAGAAATTCCTCAAGCAACTCGCTCGGCTTGGGAAAAGTAAAAACTTTGCCGTTGCCAAATAACTCCTCAATTTCTCCGGTGCCTTTTTGCGTGTAGGGACCTTCCAGGACCGAGTAGGGCTTTGCTCCCCGCGTGACCCCTTCTTCATCCTTCAAATATTGCTTGTAATCAACAGTCCAGCCGTCTGGCTTTTTCGTGAACACCAGCCCATCTTTGCTAAGAGCATCCTTAACGCGATCTTCCGACCATTGCCACTGCTTCTCTGGCCAAATTTCTTCACCATCTTTTACGATGGCGTATCGGAGATTGGGCCTCGCATCCATTGAATTTGTTGCCAGAGGCTGCTTTCTGTAGGGGCCCCTAAGATCAAAGTTTGAGTCTTTGAATTTGTAATACTTGAGAACATCATCCTTGGGTGGTAACGCTAGAAACCCAATGCTCTCTTTCTGTCTCGCGTAAATCAGAACATACTCATGAAGCCTGACCACATGTTTTGATTTAGCGCCGCCTCCGTACGATTTCTTCCAAACAACCTGAGCGACGAAATTTTCCTCCCCAAATATTTCGTCGCATAGATGACGCAAGTTTGCAGCCTCGCCGTCATCAATGCTGACAAACAGCAATCCATCTTCTGACAGCAGTGTTCTTGCCAAGCGAAGTCGGGAATAAATCATGGATAGCCAGTCCGAATGAAACCTTCCATTGGCCTCCGTATTGACTACCAATCTATTGCCTGCTTCGTCTTTCTGATTGGATCTGATGAAAAATTCATTAGAATCTTCTGCGAAATCGTCCTCGTACACAAAGTCGTTCCCGGTGTTGTATGGCGGGTCGATGTAGATCATCTTGACCTTGCCCAGGTACGTTTCCTGCATAAGCTTCAGTGCATCAAGGTTGTCACCCTCGATGAACAGATTTTTCGTGGCTTCGAAGTCCACGCTTTCTTCACGACACGGGCGTAGCGTCTTCGCAATCGGCGCATTGGCCGTCAACAGCGCCTCGCGCTTGCCCGGCCAGTTCAGGTGGTAGCGCTCCTGCGGGCCTTCGACAATCGATTCGGAAAGCTCCTGGCGCAGCTGGTCAAAGTCAACCGCCAGCTTCACGCAGCCATCCTCTCCCTCGGCCTCGGTCACGCAACCCGGAAACAGCTCGCAGATGCGGGCAATGTTGTCTTGCGTGAGATTGGGAGAATGCATTTTAAGTTGATCCATATTCTTTTCCTTGGCTCGCGCGTTCAGCGGCTCAATTGTTCAAGTTCATGTTTTAGTTGCCGCAAGGTCGCGTTGATCTCCACCTTGCGGTTGAATTGCTTTTCCTTGGCCAGTTTGCTGGCGGTTTTTTCGACCTCGCGGCGTTTGGCCGCAGCCAGCTCCACGCGGGCCACCAAGTCAGCTAACGATTCCTTTGGGCGGGCGGGCAGCGGCATCAATCGGTGCAGCAACTGCTCATACAGGCTGGCCAGATCCAGCGCCAGCGGCATCGCAGCGCGCTCGCTGCTGGCGGGCAGCCATTCCGTCGCAAAATAGTCGTTCAACACCCAGCGGCTGGCGTCTGATTCATTCGGGCGCTTGTAGGCTGCGACGACCTGCGTTTTGCCGTCAAAGCTCACCTCGAAAACGATGGGGAACTGCACAGCTCCATCAATGCAACGCAGCACGTCCAGATTGAGCTCTGGCGTCTTGAGCTGGATGGCAAAGACTTGAACCTCTGGCACGCCGGGTTTGGCGGGCAGGTTGATCGTTTCTGGGGCAAGCTTGTATTGCCAGACGACCTGCTCTACCTGCTCCACGAACAGGTCCTTCAGCCGCGTGTTGGCACCGCTGTGCTCGTAGATCTTATTCTTGGGCAGGTTGCGCCCAAAAGTGGCCTGCTTGGGGTAGCTGATGAAGGCGGGATGGGTGGGCAGGCTCATCCGACCTCCTGAATCACGAGGAAGGTGATTAGCTCGAAGTCGTCCAGCCCGGCGATTGGGTTCACAAGCGCGGTCGTTTTTCCGCCGCTAAACAGGCTGTCCAGATCCTTCTCTTCCTTCACCTCGATCATCGAGCGGATGGTCTTGCCGAGCAGGTCGGAGTAGACCTGCATCTTTCGGCCGTCTGCCGTTTCTTTGTTGAACAGGCGGCAGGCATCCGGAATGGGCTGGGCTTGCCCCTTGCAGCAGCTACGCACCAGATCAAGCAGACGCTTGACCTCAGTGTGGTCGTGGATGACCTCACCCTCACTGTTGATGTAGACGAGGTAGTAAGGGTGCAACCGGTTCTGTTGATCGATGTTGACGCGGTGGTTGCGGTTTCGCAGCGTAAAAATTACGCCAGGGCGGAGTCCGAGTTCGGGCTTAGCTGGCACCACGGCATGCATCCCGCTGGGCACGTTGTTCAACTCACCGTTGGCCTTGACGTAGTTGAGCAAGTCCATGCGAAAATCATTGAGCCCCAGGTCGGTTATCGACACGCCGGTTTTCAGGTCTTCCAGCTCGATCACTTCTTCTTGCAGGCGGCGCAACTGCTCTTTGCGGTACGACACGTCGTTGGCCTGGGCGCTCAGCACGTTGTCGTCGCCGGTGGCCGAAACGTCGGCAATCATCATCCGGCTCTCAACTCGTTCCTTGAGGTTGATGTACTCGTCGAGCGAGATGTCTGGCCAGTAATTGACCAACTGGATGCTGCTATTGGGTGAACCGATGCGGTCCACCCGGCCGAAGCGCTGGATGATGCGCACCGGGTTCCAGTGGATGTCGTAGTTGATCAGGTAGTCGCAGTCCTGCAGATTCTGGCCCTCGGAGATGCAGTCGGTACCGATCAACAAGTCGATCTCTGCCGGTTCGTTCGGCAGCACGACGGCTTTCTCTTTGGCGCGCGGCGAGAAGAGGGTGAGCAACTCCTGGAAGTCATAGCTCTTCTTGAGCGTGGACTTCGGCGCACCCTTGCCAGTGACCTTGGCGCTGTGCAGGGTCTGTGCGGCCAGCAACTCCGGTGCCAAATTGGCGTACAAGTAATCAGCGGTGTCAGCGAAGGCGGTGAAGATCAGCACCTTCTTGTTGCCTGGGTTCAGCGGCGCGGCAATCTTTCCGAGTACAAGCGATTTCAGGTGCTGCAACTTGGCATCGTCGGCAGGCGCGATCTTGTTCATCGACGCCAACAGAGCGTCGATGATCTCCAGATCGACCTTCAGCTCGTGCTCCCAAGAAGGCAAGTCCATGTCCGCGAGGCTGATCTTGACCTTGCCACCGATCTCGTTGTCGCCAATGGCGGGCAGGTCATCGTCTTCCGCGTCGAGGTCCTCCAGCTGATCGGTCAGGTCATCGATGCTGGCAACGTTGCCGGTCTGATTGAAGACGCTGATCTTGGCCAGCGTGTTCGCGTGGTTCGCACGCAGAGACTGGAGCGTCAAGCGGAAGGACTCAATCGAGCTTTCAAGCCGCTTGAGCAGGTTGGTCGTCATCAACGCCTGCAGGCTCTTTTCGCGGTCGGCCTGCTTGAGCTTGCCTTTGCCGGCGACCTGCGTGTCGTACATCTCCTCGTACTTCTTGAGTCGACTGGGCAGGATGTAGCTGATGGGGGCGTAAACAGCGAGCTTGAGCAGGGACAGTTGCTCGAAGATCTCGTTGAAACTCATCACGTCCGTTCGCTGCGTGAGCGGGCTGTGGAACGACAAGGGTTTGCGGCGCTCGGGGAATTGGCCGATGTCCTTGGTATCGTAGAAGGTCTGGATGTGCTTGCGAGAGCGCGCGATGGTGACGCTGTCGAGTAGTTCGAAGAAGTCGAAGTCCAACGTGTCCAAGATGGCGCGAGCGGTGCGCTCTTCTGGCGGGAGCTTTGCCCAAGCGTTGAAGCTGGCCTGCGCACCACGGAAGATGTCCTCTACCGACTTGCCGGTGCGCAACTTCTTGCTAAGGTTCTCGGAGTCCCCCTCGTAGGCCAGTGCCAGTTGATTGCGCAGGTCATTGAAGCGGTTGTTCACCGGSGTGGCCGARAGCATMAGCACCTTGGTTTTTACCCCCTCCTTGATGACCTTGTTCATCAGCTTCTGGTAACGAGTCTCCTTGTCCTTGTAGGCGTCGTTGTTGCGGAAGTTGTGCGACTCGTCGATGACGACGAGGTCGTAGTTGCCCCAGTTGATGCGGTTCAGCGGCGTGCCGAATGACTCGCCGCTGGTGCGGCTAAGGTCGGTATGGCAAAGCACGTCGTAGTTGAACCGGTCGCGGGCAAAGATGTTCGTCTTGAGGTTGCGGTTGTAGTTCAGCCAATTGTCCRCCAGCTTTTTTGGGCAGAGGACCAGCACCGAGCGGTTGCGCAGCTCGTAATACTTGACCACGGCCAAGGCCGTGAACGTCTTGCCCAAGCCGACGCTGTCCGCCAGGATGCAGCCGCTGTAGGTCTCGAGCTTGTTGATGATCCCGGTGGCCGCATCCTTCTGATAGTTGAATAACTTGTTCCAGATGAGGGTGTCCTGGTAGCCCGTGCGATTGTTGGGTAGGACGTCCTCATCGATGTCGTCC
>NZ_JBFTLX010000008.1:0-111170 GCF_056396665.1 Cupriavidus sp. 05T313
CCCCGTCTCGATCACATACCCATAGTCCGCCACCTGCAGCGCCGCGCGTGCGTTCTGCTCGATCAGCAGTGTCGCCACACCGGTCTTGCGCAGGTCGTTGATGATGTGGAAGATTTCCTTCACGATCAGCGGCGCCAGCCCGAGGCTTGGYTCRTCCARCATCAGCAGTTGCGGCTTGGCCATCAGCGCGCGSCCCACCGCCAGCATCTGGCGCTCGCCGCCGGACAGCGTGCCGGCATCCTGCYTSGCCCGCTCCTTCAGGCGCGGGAACAAGCCGTAGACCACTTCCATCTGGTCGAGAAAGTTCTTCTCCCCGGCGCGCTTGCGRCGATACGCCCCCAGCACCAGGTTGTCCGCCACGCTCATCGAGCYGAACAGCTCGCGCTTCTCCGGCACCAGGCACATGCCTCGCGCCACGCGGCCCTCCACCGGTATGCCGGCGAGGTCGTGGCCGAGATAGGTCACCGCACCGGCCGAGGAGCCGCTCACCGGCAGCGCCCCCAYGATCGCGTTGAGCATGGTGGACTTGCCCGCGCCGTTGGGGCCGATCACCGTGACGATCTTGCCCGCCTCCACTTTCAGGTTGGCGCCGTGCACCGCTTCGACCTTGCCGTAGCGCACGTGGAGGTCTTTCACTTCGAGGATCAGGCTCATTGTCTTTTCCTTACTCCACGCCGCCGAGATAGGCTTCGAGCACCGCCGGGTTCTTCTGCACGTCCTCGGGCACGCCTTCCGCGATGCGCGTGCCGAACTCCATCACCACCAGGCGGTCGGTCAGATTCATCACGAAATCCATGTCATGCTCGACCAGCAGCACGCTCATGCCCTCGCCCTTGAGCTTCTTCAGCAGTTCCGCGAGCGCCTGCTTTTCCTTGTAGCGCAGCCCCGCCGCGGGTTCGTCCAGCAGCAGCAGCGCGGGGTCGCAGCACAGCGCACGGGCGATTTCCAGGATGCGTTGCTGGCCCAGCGCGAGGCTGCCGGCCTCCATGTACATGCAGTCGGCCAGCCCCACGCGTTCGAGCTGGCGCGCGGCCTCGTGCAATAGCTTCGCCTCTTCGTTCTGGTTCATGCGCAGGATCGCCGCGGTCACGCCGCCCTGCGCCGCGAAGTCGCCGCGCAGGTGCGCGCCGATCGCCACGTTCTCCAGCACCGTCATGGTGGGCAGCAGATGCACGTGCTGGAAGGTGCGCCCGATGCCGCGCTTGACGATCTCGCGCGACGGCAGCCCGGAGATCTGCTCGCCACGATAGAGCACCTCGCCGCGCGTGGCGGGCAGCACGCCGGTGACGAGATTGAAGGTGGTGGACTTGCCTGCGCCGTTGGGACCGATCAGGCCGATGATCTCGCCGGCGCGCACCTGGAAGCTGACGTCATTGACCGCCACCAGCCCGCCGAACTCCTTGCGCGCGGCCTTCACATCAAGGATCAGCTCGCCGGCCTGCGGCTTCGCCCGCAACGGCAACCGCTCGGCCTGCGCCGGCGCCGCCACCGGCAGCCCGCTCGGGAACAGCTTCTTGATAAAGGGCCAGATGCCGTCGCKCGCGTAYTGCAGCAGCAGCACCATCAGCACGCCGAACACGATGGTTTCGAAGTTGCCGTTGGCGCCGAGCAGCTTGGGCAGCACGCCTTGCAGCACGTCCTTCAGGATGGTGAGGATGCCCGCGCCGAGCACCGCGCCCCACACATGGCCGACGCCGCCCACCACCGCCATGAACAGGTACTCGATACCGTAGTTCAGGCCAAAGGGCGTCGGGTTCACCGCGCGCTGCAGATGCGCGTAGAGGAAGCCAGAGATGCAGGCGAGTATCGCCGCCACCACAAAGATCACCACCTTCATCCACGCGGTGTTGACCCCCATCGCCTCGGCCATGGTGCCGCCGCCCTTGAGCGCGCGAATGGCGCGGCCCGGGCGCGAGTTCAGCAGGTTCTGCATGGCGATCACCGCCAGCAGCACCACGGCCCAGATCAGGTAGAACATCGAGCGGCCGGAGGCCAGATCGATGCCGAGCACGTTCAGCACCGGAATGCCGTTGAGGCCGTCGTATTTGCCGAGGAACTCCAGGTTGCCGAACAGGAAGAACAGCGACAGCCCCCAGGCGATGGTGGCCAGCGGCAGGTAGTGGCCGGACATGCGCATGGTGATCAGGCCGATCACATAAGCCGAGGCCATCGTGATCACCAGCCCCACCAGCAGGCCGAACCACGGCGACAGCCCGAACTGCGTGGTGAGGTACGCCGTGCTGTAGGCGCCCAGGCCAACGAAGGCGGCCTGCCCGAAGGAGGTCATGCCGCCCACGCCGGTGAGCAGCACCAGGCCGATGGCGACGATGCTGTACAGGCCGATGTAGTTGCCCAGGGTGATCCAGAACTCGGGGGTGGGGAGCACCGGCAACAGCGCCAGCACCACCGTGAAGGCCAGCAGGAAAATTCGGTTCTTGAGGTTCTTGTTCATGGTGTGTCCCTTATTCCTCTTCTTCCACATGCTTGCTGGTGAGCGAGCGCCACAGCAGCACGGGCAGGATCAGGGTGAACACGATGACCTCCTTGAAGGCGCTGGCCCAGAAGGAGGAATAGGATTCGAGCAGCCCCACCAGGATGGCACCCGCGGCCGCCACCGGATAACTCACCAGGCCACCCACGATGGCACCGACGAATCCCTTGAGACCGATCAGGAAGCCCGATTCGTAATAGACGGTGGTCAGCGGCGCGATCAGGATGCCGCACAACGCGCCCATCGCCGCCGCGAGCGTGAACGACAGCCGCCCGGCCTGGGTCGTGCCGATGCCCACCAGGCGCGCGCCAAGGCGATTGACCGCGGTGGCGCGCAGCGCTTTACCGGCGATGGTGCGCTCAAAGTAGAAGTACAGCGCCGCGATCAGCAACGCCGACACGCCCACCACCCACAGGCTCTGGCCGGATATCGACAGGCTGCCCACTTCGAAGCGAGCCTCGGAGAACGGCGTGGTGCGCGAGCCCTCGGCGCCGAACATCACCAGGCCCAGCCCCACCAGCGCGAAGTGCACGCCGACCGAAACGATCAGCAGCACCAGCGTGCTGGCCTCGGCCAGCGGCTGGTAGGCCAGGCGGTACAGCATGGGCCCGAGCGGAATCACGATCAGCAGGGTCAGCGCGATCTGCGCCAGCATCGGCATCGACTGTCCGTTGAAATTCTGCGCCAGCAGATGCACGGCCAGCGGGAAGACCAGGTACTTGCCCGCCAGCACGGCCAGCCGCCTTGCTGCCGTACGGCGCAGCTCGGCGCTGCCCAGGATGGTGATCGTCTCGTAGAGAAAGGTCAGCACGCCCATGACCAGCAGCAGCCAGCTGCTTTGCGGCGCATGACCAGACTGGATCGCCGCCAGGGTCAGCGCGCCATAGGCGACGAACTCCCCTTGCGGAATGAAGATGACGCGGGTCACCGAGAACACCAGCACCAGGGCCAGCGCAAGCAGCGCGTAGATGGCGCCCGAGGTGATCCCGTCCTGCGCCAGGATGGCGGCGATCGAGAGGTCCATTGTCTCCCCGTATTGTTGAATAGTCCTGCCGGCGAGGGAGGCCGGCTGGCTTGTGAAAAAACGAATTACGAAATAGTAAAGAACTTACGCATAGCGTAAATCCTGACGAACCCTTAGGTTGCGCAGTGCCGCATCGGTCATCCGCAAGCACGCACGCCAAACCTCTGATATGCCTGAAGCAGCATATCCGCGGCGCAGCGTGGCCGCCATCCCGATTCGCCCGCTCCTGCCGGCCTCGCAGACCCGTCAATTTAATTAACACGTTAAAGATCGTGCATGACGCATGCGGTGTCAAGTACGGGATTGCCTGTAGTGACGGCGCTGCCCGCTCTGCTTCCGGCAAGCCGCTGCGCACCCAATAAAAAGGGCGCATGGTTTGTCCATGCGCCCTCCTCGCACCGCCGTGCACCTATGCCGGCGGTCTTACTTGGTCTGCAGCTTCCACTTGCCGTCGACGATCTCCACCATCACGCGCGAGCGCTGGTCCAGACCGAGGTGGTCCGTCGGCGTCATGTTCATGATGCCGTGGGAGATCGGCAGTTCCTTGGTCTGCTCCATCGCATCGCGCAGCGCCTTGCGGAATTCCTTGGTACCCGGCTGGCCCTTCTTCAGCGCCTCCGGAATGGCACGCTGCAGCAGCAGGCCGGCATCCCAGGCGTGGCCGCCGAAGGTCGAGACCTGCCCGCCATACGCCTTTTCGTACGCGGTCTTGTAGGTGATGGCGGGCTTCTTGACCGGGTTGCTGTCAGGCAGTTGCTCGGCCACCAGCAGCGGGCCGGCCGGCAGGAAGGTGCCTTCGCAATCCTTGCCGCACACGCGCAGGAAGTCGGCGTTGGCCACGCCGTGCGTCTGGTAGATCTTGCCCTTCCAGCCGCGCTCCTTGAGCGCCTTGGCCGGCAACGCGGCCGGCGTACCCGAACCAGCGATCAGCACCGCATCGGGATTGCTCCCCATCATCTTGAGCACCTGKCCGGTCACGGAGGTATCGGTGCGGGCGAAGCGTTCGTTGGCCACCACCTTGATCTTGCGCATCTCGCCAACCTTGGCAAATTCCTGCGCCCAGCTATCGCCGTAGGCATCCGCGAAGCCGATAAAGGCCACCGTCTTCACGTTGTGGTTGGTCATGTGCTCGGCAATGGCGGTTGCCATGTGCGAGTCGTTCTGCGGCGTCTTGAAGACCCAGTAGCGCTTGGCGTCCATCGGCTCGATGATGCGGGCCGAGGCGGCCAGCGTGATCATCGGCGTCTCGTTCTCGGCGACGACGTCGACCATGGCCAGCGAGTTGGGCGTAACGGTGGAGCCCACCACCACGTCGACCTTGTCCTCGCTGATCAGCTTGCGCGTGTTCTTGACCGCCGTGGTGGTGTCCGATGCATCGTCCAGCACGATGTACTCGACCTTCTTGCCGGCGATCTCCTTCGGCAGCAGCGAGATGGTGTTCTTCTCGGGGATGCCCAGTGAAGCCGCGGGTCCCGTGGCCGATAGCGTTACCCCGACCTTGACCTGTGCGCTGGCGGTGCCGGCGCACAGGCCGGCGGCAGCGAGAGCCAGCAGGCTGGCGCGCTTGAATGTCATCGTGTCTCCTTCCATTGCGGCAAACGGAAAAGGCATCCGTCCCGGCCTCCGGCCGGTCGGATGCCCCAGTCTGGTGTTCTTGTCTTTCTATTCTTCTTATAGTGCCGGTCCCTCGCGGGACCGTCTCCAGGCGCAACGCCGGCGCCTGCCTGCTACCCCAGGGCACTTGGCGAATGCAAATTCGYCGCACCCCGTCTCCCGCCCGACGCTTGATCCCCGGCGGCGCTCGGCACGAACTCGCCATGCCAAGCCATGGCGCGCCGGACCGGCCGCGCATTCGCCGACCGCCCGGTCGGGAATGCGTAGCGAGTCTAGCAACAGCCATATCGGCCGGGTAGCCGGATTAACCCGCATCGCAGCATGCAAGCGACCCGGCCTCTCGCGGACATCGCGCGACGCCGTGTTGGCTCAGCGGCCGAACGCATCCCACGCGGTCTTCACAATCAGCGCGGCCACCACCACGATAAACACCCGCCGCACGAAGGCGCTGCCATGCTTGAGTGCGAGGCGGCTGCCCACCTGGCTGCCCGCCACGTTCGCCACGGCCATGACCAGGCCGAGCTGCCACCAGACATGCCCCTTCGCCGCCAGCAGCAGCAGCGCTGCCAGGTTGGTGGCGAGGTTGACCACCTTGGTCGACGCCGATGCGTGCAGGAAATCGTAGCCGAACACCCGCACGAACACGATCATCAGGAAGCTGCCGGTCCCCGGCCCGAACACACCGTCGTAGAAGCCGATGGCCGCCCCCGCCAGCAATGCCGCCGCGCGCTCCTTGCCGCCCGACAGCGACGGCGCATGCTCGGTACCCAGGCTTTTCTTGGCCACCGTGTACACCAGCAGGATGACCAGGATAAAGGGCAGTGACTTGCGCAGCGGGTCCGCGGGAATCAGCGTGAGCGCGTAGGCCCCCGCCATCGAAAAGGCGAAAGCCGACAGCATCGTCGGCAGGGTCGCACCCCAATAGATACGAACGCTGCGTCCGTAGCGAAGCGCGGCATTCGTGGTCCCGGCCAGCGAGGCTACCTTGCTGGTGCCCAGCAGCGTGGCCGGCGACATGTTGGGATAAGCGGAGAACAGGGCCGGGATCTGCACCAGGCCGCCACCGCCAGCGACGGCATCGATCAGGCCGGCAAGAAATGCGGCAACAGCGAGAAACGCGAATTCCATGGAATGCGAGAAAAATAAAGAGGGGAAAACGAAGCAGCAGAGACGGTCGCGCCAGTCAGGCGCGACACCTGTCAGCCCAGGGTCTTGGGCGCCGGCGTGAGATTGCGATGCCACAGGCCCCCGGCATGCGCGACAAAGCCCGCTGAAGCGGCCTGTGACCCACCCAGCAGCGCCGGCGCCAGGAGCATGTGCCGCACGCCGTGCGCGCGGCACCAGTCGGCCAGCAGGTCGCAACAGGCCAGCAGCACAGCGGGATCCTCTTGCGCGGCTTCCGCGCCAACCCACCACTCCACGGCTAACGCCGCCAGGCCGGACAGTTGGAGATGTGGCACCAGCGCCACGGGGAGGCATCCCACCAGCCGCGGCGCCGCAGCGGCCCCGGCCACCGCCAACACGCAGGTCCCGCGCTCGGGCCTGGCCAGCAGGTTCTCCACCAGCGCATCCCGGGCGCGCGCCGCCGCTACGGGCAACGCTTGCCGTGACTGCAGCCAGGCGCACAGGGGCCCGGCATCGGCCGGGGTGGCGAGACGTACCAATGCCTGCGGACCGGCGGGAAGGGCCGGGGCACTAGCGGGATCGGGCTGGGAAGGAAACGGGGAAGGGAAATCTGAAGGCATGGCGGGCCCGATGGCAAGGCAGCATTGTCTCATGCGCTTCTGGCTGCCCTTATGCCGATTCCACATGGCGAGGGCATTACGCACCACAAACGGGCATTCACGGGTATCGAGCGGGCATTAAAAAAGGCGTTGCCAGGGATCACCCGGCAACGCCCTCATCTTATATTGGCACTCCAGCCTAGTGACTGCGCGCCTGTCGTCTCCTCGCTTCCGCCTCCATTTAACCTGCGAAAACCGTATATGGAATGTAACGAAGCGGTGCGTTTCCAGCAAGCTAGAAGAAACCCTAGCCCCAAAACCGGGCATGTATCCCGGCGGTCACTCCCGGGACTTCCCGAAGAAGCGCGCCATCACTTCACCCATGATGCCGCGGCGGAAAGTCAGCACGCAGATCACGAAGATCACGCCGGTGACCATTGTGACGGACTCGCCCAGCGTGCCGAACCACTCGATGCCCGTCGCCGACGCCAGGAAGTTGCCGATATCGCCGAGCTTGTTCTCAAGGGCCACCACCACGAAAGCGCCGACCAGCGGACCGGACAGTGTACCCAGCCCGCCCACCAGCGTCATCAGGATCACCGAGCCCGACATCGACCAGTGCACGTCGGTCAAGGTGGCAAAGCCCAGCACCAGCGCCTTGATCGAGCCGGCCAGCCCGGACAGCGCGGCGGACAGCACGAACGCCATCAGCTTGAAGCGGTCGGTATCGTAGCCCAGCGAGATGGTACGCGGCTCGTTCTCCTTGATCGCCTTGAGGATCTGCCCGAACGGGGAATGCACGACGCGCACGATCAGCGCGAAGGCCGCCACGATGATGGCCAGCGCCACATAGTAGAGCGTCAGGTCGTTGGCCAGCGGCAGCAGGCCAAACAGCTTGCCGCGCGGAATGCCCTGCAGCCCGTCCTCGCCGCCGGTGTACGGCACCTGCAGGCAAAAGAAGAACAGCATCTGCGCCAGCGCCAGCGTGATCATCGAAAAGTAAATGCCCTGGCGCCGGATCGCGATATATCCCACCACATACCCGATCAGGGCACCAGCCAGCGTGCCCAGCACCAGCCCGACCTCGGGCGTGACGCCCCACGCCTTCATGGCATGGCCGGCCGTGTAGGCCGCGCCGCCGAAGAAGGCGGCATGGCCGAACGACAACAGGCCCGTGTAGCCGATCAGCAGGTTGAAGGCGCAGGCGAACAGCGCGAAGCACAGCACCTTCAACACGAACACGGGATACGCCCCGGCCATCGGCGCCAGGATCAGCGCCAGCAGCAACAATCCGTACAACAGTTTCTTCTGCACGCCCCGCCCCTGTCTTGTCTGCCCTGCGGCCACCGCCGCGCCGGTTGGTTGGTTCATCACTTCTCCCTCCCGAACAGTCCGGCCGGGCGCAGCATCAGCACGATCACCATGATGAAGAACACGACCGTGGATGAGGCCTCGGGATAGAACACCTTGGTCAGGCCTTCGACCACGCCCAGGCCAAGGCCGGTCAGGATCGAACCCATGATCGAGCCCATGCCGCCGATCACCACCACGGCAAACACGATGATGATCAGGTTCTGCCCCATCAGCGGCGAAATCTGGATCACCGGGGCCGCCAGCACACCGGCGAACGCAGCCAGCGCCACGCCGAAGCCGTAGGTCAGCGTCACCATCAGTGGCACGTTGACGCCGAAGGCCTCGACCAGCTTGGGATTCTCGGTGCCCGCGCGCAGGTAGGCACCCAGCTTGGTCTTCTCGATCAGGTACCACGTGGAGAAGCACACCACCAGTGAAGCCGCCACCACCCAGGCCCGGTAATTCGGCAAGATCATGAAGCCCAGGTCGGTTGCGCCGCTGAGCGCCTCGGGCGCCGAGTACGGCAACCCGGACACACCGTAGATCGACCGGAAGATGCCTTCGATCACCAGCGTGATGCCCAGGGTCAGCAGCAAGCCGTAGATATGGTCGAGCTTGTAGATCCAGCGCAGCATCGTGCGCTCGATCACGATCCCGATCAGCGCCACCGCCAGCGGCGACAGCACGAGCATCACCCAGTAGTTGAGCTCGAAGTAATTCATGCCCATCCAGGCCAGCACCGCGCCGAGCATGAACAGCGCCCCGTGGGCGAAATTGATGACGTTGAGCAGCCCGAAAATGACCGCAAGGCCAAGGCTCAACATCGCGTAGAAAGCACCGTTGACCAGTCCCAGCAGTAACTGGGACAGCATGGCGGGCAGAGGAATACCGAAGATGTCCATCGCAGGCGTTACCGTTTGCGCACCAGCCGGGATCCGTCGTTCCCCGCCAGCAAGGCGCAGTCAAAATGAAGCGTGCCGGTCCTGCCCTGACACAATGCCTGAGGCAGTATCACCACGCCGGAATCATCTTGCTTGTGCCTCCAGGCGGGAACCCAGCGCCGTTGCTGGCCCGGTGCAAAGAAAGACACTGGACCCCCGCTTCGGTCCCCGTAGAAGGCACCGGGCGCGGGGGCGACATACGTCATGCATTCACATCACGTTATTACTTCTTCATCAGCGCGCACTTCGATTCCGCCACCGTGGTGAAGGCCTGGTCGCCAGGAATGGTGGCCACCACCTTCATGTAATCCCAGGGCTTCTTGGATTCCGCCGGCGCCTTCACCTGCATCAGGTACATATCGTGGATGCCGCGGCCGTCCTGGCGGATGTAGCCCTTGGTGTAGAAGTCGTTGATCTTGGTCTTCTTCAGTTCGGCCATGACCTTGTCCGGGTCATCGGTCTTGGCTGCCTCGACCGCCTTCAGGTAGGTATGCGCCGCGGAGTAGTCGGCCGCCTGCAGGCTGCTCGGCATCTTCTTCATCTTGGCGAAGAAGCGCGTGGCGAACTTGCGGGTATCGTCGTTCATGTCCCAGTACCAGCTGTCGGTCATCAGCAGGCCTTCGGTGTTCTTCAACCCCAGGCTGTGGATATCGTTGATGAACATCAGCAGGCCGGCGATCTTCATATTCTTGGTGATGCCGAATTCCTTGGCCGCCTTGATCGAATTGATGGTGTCGCCACCGGCATTGGCCAGGCCCAGGATCTGGGCCTTCGACGACTGCGCCTGCAGCAGGAAGGACGAGAAATCGGAGGCGTTCAGCGGATGGCGCACCGAACCCGCCACGGTGCCGCCATTGGCCTTCACCACGGCGGCGGTGTCGGTCTCGAGCGAGTGGCCGAACGCATAGTCGGCGGTCAGGAAGAACCACGACTTGCCGCCCTGCTTGACCACCGCGCTGCCCGTGCCCTTGGCCAGCGCCACCGTGTCATACGCATAGTGCACGGTGTATGGCGAGCATTCCTCGTTGGTCAGGCGCGCAGTGCCGGCGCCGATATTGATGTAGACCCTCTTCTTCTCCGACGCCACCTTGTTCATGGCCAGCGCGGTGCCGGAATTGGTGCCGCCGATCAGCACGTCGAGGCCCTGCTGGTCCATCCACTCGCGCGCCTTCGAGGCGGCGATATCGGCCTTGTTCTGGTGATCCGCCGAGACCAGTTCGATCGGCTTGCCCAGCACCTTGCCGCCGTTGTCTTCAATCGCCATCTTGATGGCCTCGAGGCCGCCCGGGCCGTCGATGTCGGCGTACAGGCCCGACAAGTCGGTGATATAGCCGATCTTGACGGTATCGCCCGAGACCTGTGCCGATGCCGTACCCGTTGCCACGCCCGCTACGATAGCCGCCAGAGCGACCGCCACCCGAGTCATCTTCATTACCTGTCTCCTTAGTTTCGGCGGCACGTTACGCCACCCGTTCCTGCCCTAAAACAATGCCTGCGATGCATGCCGGCGATGTGCGCCGGCGTGAATCAGACCCCAAGCAGTTCATTCAGCACCGGCATCTTGGCCTGCAGCTCCGCGGCCGCGAAGCGCTCGACGATGGTGCCGTGTTCCATCACATAAAAGCGATCGGCCAGCGGCGCGGCGAAGCGGAAGTTCTGCTCCACCATCACCACCGTGTAGCCCTTCTTCTTGAGCATCAGGATCATGCGCCGATGGTCTCGGTGCCGTTGACGCGGATCGAACCCTTGCGCTGGCCGGTCAGGCCCATGATCGCGCGCAGCGTGGTGGTGCGCCCGGCCCCGTTGCGGCCCAGCAGCGTCACCACCTCGCCGGGATTCACGGTCAGGTCCACGCCATGCAGGATGTGCGATTCGCCGTACCAGGCGTGCAGGTCCTTGATTTCTAGTGCGGGCGTTGTGCTCATCCTGGCTCCTCAGTGCGCGCCCTGCAGTTCAGCGTCGACGGTGCCCATGTAGGCCTCCATCACGCGCGGGTCTTTCGATACTTCGGCGTACGGCCCTTCGGCCAGGATCGCGCCGCGCTGCAATACCGTGATCTTGTCGGCGATCGACGAGACCACGTTCATATTGTGTTCGACCATCAGGATGGTGCGCCCCACCGCCACCTTGCGGATCAGTTCGGTGACACGCGCCACGTCCTCATGGCCCATGCCCTGGGTGGGTTCGTCGAGCAGCATCAGCTCCGGCTCCATCGCCAGCGTGGTGGCGATCTCCAGCGCGCGCTTGCGGCCATACGGCAGGTTGACGGTCACGGTCTGCGCGACGTCGGTCAGGCCGACCTGATCGAGCARCTCCATGCCGCGCCCGTTGAGCGTGTCGAGCGTGTTCTCGCTGCGCCAGAAATGATAGGACGTGCCGAGCTGCCGCTGCAGGCCGATGCGCACGTTCTCCAGCACCGTCAGGTGCGGGAACACGGCCGAGATCTGGAACGAACGGATCACGCCGCGCCGGGCGATCTGCGCCGGTTTCTCGCGCGTGATGTCGATGCCGTTGAACAGGATCGTGCCGGTCGTCGGCTCTAGGAACTTGGTGAGCAGGTTGAAGCACGTGGTCTTGCCGGCGCCGTTGGGGCCGATCAAGGCATGGATGGACCCGCGGCTCACCCGCAGGTTGACGTCGCTCACCGCGGTAAACCCCTTGAACTCCTTGGTGAGGTTCCGCGTTTCCAGGATCGTGTCTTGCTGATTCATGGTCTCCTGCCCGCCCTCTTGCTGCGGCCCCGGCTTCTGGTCGGCACCGCCAAATGGTCAGAACTGTGGTGCCTGTCGCACCACCACGGCACGGGTCGCGCCAATCCAGTTGCGCTCCCCGTGGCTGCTGCGGCGTTGGCGCCGCTTGTCTTTTTCTACCCGCCGTGCCCCGCCCTCCCTGAACGCGCGACGCGCCCTGGGGAGGGCGCGCCAATGTGAGCGGTACTGCACGGCATCTCGGCGTCTATTGTGTGCGTCTGCTGCGTCGCAAAACATCCGGGTTTGCACTAATTATGAAACATGAACCAGATGTCAGGTTGGTGTCAGGTTCGCGTCAGTTTTGCGATGCCGGCGCATTCAGGCCTGGGTTGCGGCTCCCGCCTTGACGGCGAGCGAGGCTTCCGCCGGGGAAACAGCATCCCCCGCCACCTTGCCGGCCACGCCGCTCACGCGCAGGCGCCGGTCTTCGCGGATCATGTCGCTGGCGCGCTCCGCGATCATGATGGTGGGCGAGTTGGTATTGCCCGAGGTGATCAGCGGCATCACCGAGGCATCCACCACGCGCAGACCATCGATGCCGATCACGCGCAGGCGCTGGTCCACCACCGCCTGCGGATCGTCGGGACGCCCCATGCGGCAGGTGCCCACCGGATGGAAGATAGTGGTGCCGATTTCGCTCGCTGCCTGAGCGAGCTGCTCGTCGGTCTGCAGGGCCGCGCCGGGCAGCCATTCCAGCGGCTTGTAGGGTGCCAGCGCCGGCGATGCCACGATGCGCCGCGTCAACCGCAGCGAATCTGCCGCGACCTTGCGGTCCGCATCGGTGGACAGGTAATTGGGCGCGATCACCGGCGCATGGCGGAAGTCCGGATCGGCGATATGCACGCTGCCGCGCGAGGTCGGGCGCAGATTGCACACGCTGGCCGTGAAGGCATTGAAGCGATGGAGCGGATCGCCGAACTTGTCGAGCGATAGCGGCTGGACGTGGTACTCGAGATTGGGCCGCGCGTACGAAGCGTCCGAGCGCGCGAACGCGCCCAGTTGCGACGGCGCCATGCTCATCGGGCCGCTCTGGTTGACCGCGTACTGCAGGCCGATGCCGAGCTTGCCCCACCAACTGCCCGCGCGGGTATTGAGCGTGCGCACGCCTTCCACCTTCACCACGCTGCGCAGTTGCAGGTGRTCCTGCAGGTTCTCGCCCACGCCSGGCAGCGCMTGSCGCACRSRGATRCCSAGCGMCYGCAGCCGCTCSGGCTGSCCGAYGCCGGACAGCTCCAGCAGCTGSGGCGWATTGACCGCGCCCGCCGCCAGGATCACCTCCTCGCGCGCCGCCACCGTGAACGGCGTGCCGCCGCCGAGATAGGCCACGCCGCTGCAACGCCGTCCATCGAACGTCAGGGCGCTGACCTGCGCGCCGGTGACGATGGTCAGGTTGGGCCGTTCGGCCGCGCGGCGCAGGAAGGCCTTGGCGGTATTCCAGCGAATGCCGCGGCGCTGGTTGACCTCGAAGTAGCCCACGCCGAAGTTATCGCCGCGATTGAAATCGTCGGTGCGCGGGATGCCGGCCTGCTCGGCGGCCTCGATGAAGCGCTCAAGGATATCCCAGTGCAGACGCTGCCCTTCCACCCGCCATTCGCCGCCGGCGCCGTGGAATTCGTCGCCGCCGCGATGATGGTCCTCGCTGCGCTTGAACAGCGGCAGCACATTGTCCCAGCGCCAGCCGTCGTCGCCCGTCAGGCGTGCCCAGTCGTCATAGTCCTCGCGCTGCCCGCGCATATAGATCATGCCGTTGATCGACGACGAGCCGCCCAGCACGCGCCCGCGCGGATAGCCCAGCGTGCGGCCGTTCAGGCCAGCCTCCGCGGCGGTGCGGTACATCCAGTCGGTGCGGGGGTTGCCGATGCAATACAGGTAGCCCACCGGGATATGGATCCAGTGATAGTCGTCGCGCCCGCCGGCTTCGAGCAGCAACACGCTCACCTCGGGGTCCAGGGTCAGGCGGTTGGCCAGCACGCAGCCGGCCGAACCGGCGCCGACGATGATGTAGTCGTAAGTCTCCATGCTTTTTCTTGTCAGGCCTTGCGCCGCGTTTGAAAGGGTTGAAGATGGGCCCGCACGGGAACGCTCCGCCGGGCTTGCGAAACCATGCGGCCCTGCGCGGGCTGCGGAACTTGGGCCATGGCCGCGCGCAATGGTTCAGGAAGCCGCAGCCGGCAACGCATCATGCGCTCACGCAGCCTGCGGCTGCAAATGCTTGCGCAGCCAATCGGCGAGCGCGGCAAAAACCTCGCCGCGCAACGGCTGGGCCTCGTTGAAAATCTCGTGGTAAGCGCCATCGAACCAGCGCGCTTCGCACAGGTCGCGCGGCGCACTATCGCAGAAGCGGCGGCTACCGGCCGGGTCGACGATGCGATCGTCGCCCGCGACGAGCATCAGCGTGGGCGCTTCCAGCAAGATCGCATCGGCCTGCGCCTGCGCCATGCCGCGCAGGAACGTCTCGAGCACGCTGGCGCTGATGGTGCCCTGCACCAGCGGATCGGCGCGATACCGCGCCACCACCGCCGCATCGTGCGAGAGGTAGCGCGCGTCGATCGGGTTCGGCACGCGCAGGCGCGGCGCCAGCGCCAGCAATATGTGGTGCAGCGTCAGCATCGGTGCGGAGAGTTTCAATGCCAGCGCCGGCGACGACAGCACCAGCGCGCGCACGGGCCGCACCCGTGCCGTGGCAAAACGCGCCGCCACCAGGCCGCCCATGCTATGGCCCAGCAGGAATGGCAGTTCCTTCCACTGGCTCAAGGCCGCATCGTGGATTTCGGTGAGGTCGTCGACAAACACGTCCGGGTGCCCGGCCACCATGCGCGGACCGCCGCTGGCGCCATGGCCCCGCTGGTCGTAGGCGCGCACGCGCAGGCCCAGGCCGCACAACAGCTCGGCCACGTGCTGGTAGCGGCCGCAATGCTCGGCCAGGCCATGAACCAGCAAGAGCGAGCCAGTGGCCTCGGGAAAGGAGTCGGGATCGGGCTGCCAGGTACGCAGCAGCAGCTCCGTGCCGTCACGCATGCGCTGGCGGCTTTCAGAGGGAACGACAGGCCGCGCCGGTGCCGCGGCGCCGGAACCAGCGCCACCGGCCTCGCCGGCACCACCGCCAGCAATGCTCGCGGGAGCCCCGGCGGGAGCAGCGGTACTCGGTCGATCCATGCGATTGGTCTCCATATCTGTTCCGCTACGGTGGTGCTGGTACGGCGCTACGGTTCCACTGGCCGGCGCCGCGCGGCTAGGTGGCCGCCGTGCCGTCCCCTTCACGGGCATGGCGATGGCAATCAGGCATTGCCACGCCGCCAGCCTCGTCCAGGCCGGCCCGCGCCATATCCGCCAGGATCGGGCAATCGGGCCGCGCGTCGCCGCTGCAGGCCTCGGCCAGCTGGCGCAGCGTGTCGCGCATGGCGGCCAGCTCGGCGATGCGCTGCTCTAGCTCCGCCACGTGACGCAAGGTAAGCGCCTTGACATCGGCGCTGGCCCGCGCGCGGTCATGCCACAACGACAGCAGGCCGCGTATCTCGTCCAGCGAGAACCCGAGATTACGGGCACGCCGCACGAAGCGCAAGGTGTGCACCGCGCGCTCGTCGTAGCGCCGGTAGCCGCCCTCGCTGCGCGGCGGCGCCGCCAGCAAGCCGATGGCTTCGTAGTGCCGGATCATCTTGGCGGAGACGCCGGAAGCTTGTGCCGCTTCACCGATATTCATGCTCTGTCTCCCGCCGGCTTCCAGCGCCGCAACAACAGTGCATTGCCGACCACGCTCACGCTGGAGAATGCCATGGCCGCGCCGGCCACCACCGGGTTCAGCAAGCCGGCTGCCGCCAGGGGGATACCGATCACATTGTAGAAGAAGGCCCAGAACAGGTTCTCGCGAATCTTGCGCACAGTGCGGCGCGAGATCGCCAGCGCATCGGCCACCAGCGCCGGATCCCCGCGCATCAGCGTGATGCCGGCGGCATGCATGGCCACGTCGGTGCCGGTGGACATGGCAATCCCGACATCGGCAGCGGCCAGCGCCGGCGCATCGTTGATGCCGTCGCCCACCATCGCCACCACGGTGCCACCCGCCTTGAGTCCGATGACGCGCTCCGCCTTGTCGGCCGGCAGCACTTCCGCCTGCACCTCGTCCAGCCCGAGCGTCTCGGCCACGCGTGCCGCGGCTCCCCTGTTGTCGCCGGACAGCATCACGGTACGCACGCCAGCGGCACGCAGCCGGTCGATCGCGCGGCGCGCGCCGGGCTTGATGGCGTCGCCAAAAGCGACCAGGCCCAGCACGCGCGGCAGTCCTTGCGCAGGCGACGCATCCTGCGCGCCCGTCTCGATCAGCCAGGACACCGTGCGCCCCTGGTCCTGCAGTGCTTGCGCCTGTGCGCCGAGCGTACCCGGTGCTGCGCCCAGCGAAGCACGCAGGCGCTCGCTGCCGAGCTGCAGCGCCACGCCGTCCACCTTGCCGGCCAGGCCCATGCCCGGCAGCGCGCGCACATCGGTAGCCGTCGGCGCCTCGATGCCGCGCGCACGGGCCGCCGCCAGCACGGCATGCGCGAGCGGATGCTCGCTGCCGGCCTGCAGCGCGGCCAGGCGTGCCAGCAAGCGTTGCGCTTCGTCCGCGCCGGCGCCTTCGGGCACCGCCAGCGCCACCACTTCCGGCTTGCCCACCGTGAGCGTGCCGGTCTTGTCGAAAGCCACCACCTTGACCCGGTGCGCCACTTCCAGTGCCTCGGCGTCCTTGATCAGGATGCCGGCGCGCGCGCCCGCGCCGGTGCCCGCCATGATCGCCGTCGGCGTCGCCAGGCCGAGCGCGCACGGGCAGGCGATCACCAGCACAGCCACCGCGTTGAGCAAGGCCGCTTCCCAGTTGCCGCCGAGCACGCCCCAGCCCAGCAGCGTGACCATGGCGATACCCAGCACTACCGGCACGAACACCGAGCTGACGCGGTCGACCATGCGCTGGATCGGCGCCTTGGCCGCCTGCGCGTGCTCGACCATGCGGATAATGCGGGCCAGCACCGTTTCAGCGCCCACCGCCACGGTGCGCGCAACCAGACGGCCTTCGTAATTGATGGCACCGCCGGTCAGCAGCGTGCCAGGCTCCTTGGGCACCGGCAGGCTCTCGCCGGTCAGCATCGATTCGTCGGCATGACTGCTGCCCTCGATCACTTGAGCGTCGACGGGCACGCGTGCGCCCGGCAGCACCACGATCTCGTCGCCCACCCGTACCAAGCCCAGTGGCACCGTGACTTCGCCGCCATCGCGACGCACGATCGCGCTATCGGGGCGCAGCGCGGCAAGCGCGCGGATGGCGTCGGCGGTCTGGCGCTTGGCGCGCGTCTCCAGCCACTTGCCCAGCCGCACCAGCGTGATGACCACCGCCGCGCTTTCGAAGTAGAGGTGCGGCATGCCGTCCGCGCCGCGCCACATCAGCCACAGGGACAAGCCATAGGCCGCCGAAGTGCCGAGCGCGACCAGCAGGTCCATATTGCCGGCGCCCGCGCGCACCGCCTTCCAGCCCGCCTTATAGAAACGCCAGCCGAAGACGAACTGCACGGGCGTGGCCAGCAACCATTGCACCCAGGCCGGCAGCATCCAGTGCACGCCGAACCATTGCGCCACCATCGGCGCCACCAGCGGCAGCGACAGCGCCGCCGAGATCGCCACCGGCCACGGCCCGGACCAGAAGCCCTCGCCTGCCGCGCCCGCGGGCAATTCGCCGCCCACCGGCACGGCGCCATAGCCGGCGCGCGCGACCGCCGCGGCCAGCGCATCGGCGTCCACGGCACCGCGCAGCACCGTGACCTCGGCCTGCTCCGTGGCCAGGTTGACCTGCGCATCCACCACGCCCGGCACCGCTTTCAAGGCACGCTCGACGCGGGCCACGCAGGACGCGCACGTCATGTCGCTGATGGACAAGGCAATGGCCTGGTGCGGTACCTCGTAGCCGGCAGCCTTCACCGCCTCGGCCGCGGCGGGCAACACCGCCGCGCTATCGGCTTGCAGCGTGGCCTCTTCGGTGGCGAGGTTAACGGCGACCTGCCGCACGCCAGGCACTTTGCCCAGCGCGGTTTCGACACGCCGCACGCATGAGGCGCACGTCATGCCGCCGATCGGCAGGCGCCATTCGGAAGCCGGCGCGCTCGCCGCTGCGCCGGGTACGGGAAGAACTTGGGAATTGGCGGGCATGGCCTGAAGGAAAGAGATCCTCAATGATGACCAACACATGATGGACCTTACCATGCTGGGAAGGTCAAGGGCGAAGACAAGCCACTCTTCAATCACCCGCGCAAGCGGACCTTGCTTCGAAAAGGCCTTGCGCTTGCCACCGTGGGAAGGTGCAAACTTCAGGGGTAGATGCAGTCCGGCCCGGTCAGCGCAGCGGTGGGTACGCTTTTTCCGGGGCCGCCGGACGCTTTCATTGAATCCTTTCCTACAGGAGATTCCAGATGATCCAGTTCCAGGTTGAAGGCATGTCGTGCGGCCACTGCGTGGGCGCCATCACCCGCGCCGTACAGGCGCTCGATCCGGCCGCGAAGGTGTCGGCCGACATTCCCGCGCAGGCGGTTATGGTCGAAGCCACGGCAAGCAGCCAGGCGCTGCGCGAGGCGATTGAAGCGGCCGGCTATCCCGTCAAAGCCAGCGCATAAGCTGGCACCGCGGGCATGGCCCGCGGCTGCCCGGAAAACAAAACGGGCGCCTCGCGAGAGGCGCCCGTTTGCTTTCTGGCGATACGGCAGCTTAGAAGCGGTAGCCGACGTTCAGGAAGGTCACTACCGGATCGATCTTGATCTTGGTGTGCGACACCACGGTGGCATTGCCCGCCGGACCGGCGTTCTGCGTAGTCAGCGTAGCGGTGCTGGACAGCGGCAGGTAGGAAACCGACAGGCCGACAAACCAGTTGTCGGTCACGGCATAGTTGGCGCCGATATTGAAGACCGGGTTCCACGAGCTCTTGGCGCTGGCCGACATCGTGGCTTTCGGACCGAACTCGGACTTCACAAACGTCTGGTTACTGATGGTCTCATCGGTGAACCACGTGTAGTTCACGCCGATGCCCACATAGGGGCGGAACTTGGACTTCGCTTCCAGGAAGTGGTACTTCACCAGCAGCGCCGGGCTCCATTGCTTCACATTGCCCAGCGTGCCGTACTTGGAAAACGACCCCGAGCCCTGCACATCGTGCTTCGGCGGGATGCCGGCCACGAATTCACCCGAGATATTGTCCGTAAAGTAGTGGGTAAACGCGATGCCAAGCGTATCCGCGGACTTGATCTTGGCGCTGGTACCGGTCTCGGTCAGGCCAACGGGAGCACCGTTGATGCTATCGACCACCAGCGGGTCGGCGGAGCTGGTCGGCATCACGCGGAACCAGCCCAGGCTGACGATGTTGCTGCCGGCGCTTTGCGCTTGCGCGGCACCGGCGATTAGCATGGCTACKCTGGCCAGCAGGATCTTCTTATGGGACATGCCTCTTACTCCTAGTTAATTCTCTACCCGAGGCACGCATTATCCTGCTTGGTATGACCCGTCTGTTTCAAGCGCTTAACACATTTGTAGAAGGCTCACCCTAAAGTGCGGGTTAACCATTAAAAAAGCGACAAATCACGGCGAAATCGCGTTCAAAACTGTAACGAATATGCGACGCCCGCCGGCCGAAAATCCTACTGCGCGGTATAGGCCTACTTTGGACAAGGGAATTCCCATAGTCCACCGGCCGGCGAGGCTCCCGAAGCACAGTACGAAGGTGTCAGGCCGCCGGGTTGCCCGCCTCGGGTCCGGCGCTGGCCAGCACACAGGCGGCCAGGTCCCACAAGGCATAGCCGACACTTTTGAATACCAGCGGGCTGCCCCTGCGCGCGCGCAGTTCGTCGGCGGCGAGGATGGCTTGCTCGAAGGGCTGCACGGTGGCCCAGTCGATGCCCGCCTGCAGCAGGTCGCCCGCCTCCTCCTCGATGCCGAACGATGTGTCGGCCAGCAGCCGGCCATGCGCCGAAGCCGCCTGGCACAAAGCCGGTGGCAGCTCGCACATCTCCGGGCGGAAAGCGCCGACCGCGGCAATGAAATGCTCGTCGCGCCACAAGCCGCTATCCAGGTCCGGCAGCACCGGGGTCAGGCTGGACGTCACGGTCACCACCATCGACACGCGCGGCAGCACGGCGCTCACGTCCGCCACCGTCTGCGCCTCGACACCGAGCGTGCGCGCGTGCGCGGCGAGGGCTTCGGCCTTGGCGGCCGTGCGCGAATGCAACCACACGCGACGCGGCGTCAGCCCGGCCACAAAGGCTTCCAGATGCGTCTGGGCCTGCACGCCGGCACCAATGATCAACAGTTCGCCGCCGGGCTCCGGGGCGAAGGTCTGCGCCGCCAGCAGCGACACGGCGGCGGTACGCCGGCCGGTCACGGTGGGACCGTCCAGCAGCGCCAGCCGGCGCCCGGTATGGGCGTCGGCCACCACCACTTCACCGAGGATATTGGGCAGGCCGCGCCGCGGATTGCCGGGGTGCACGGTGATGTTCTTGGTCATCACCAGTTCTCGGTTACGCGCCGGCATCACCAGCAGCGTGCCTTCGCCACCGGCCGCATCGCCCACCGGCAAGGCAATGCGTGGCGGCGCCATGGCCGTGCCGGCGCGCAGTTCGGCCAGCATGCCGGCAATGGCGCGGGCCAGCGCGGGATACGGCAGGCGGGCCGCGGTCTGGGCGGCGTCGAGCAGGGCAAGGGACATGGCGGATAACTCTGGAGGCGGTTCGCGATGCTGGATTATCGGCGAACTCGCCACCTGGGTAACGCGTACCCGCTACTGCGATGCGGTCTACGTACATCACCCGTATTAATATCATTGATTAAATTAGATGCCACGTGATTGATATCACGAATAAAAATTCCATCATCATGGGCACCGTCAACKTGCTCATGCCCATGCAGCCAGGGCCGAGGGGAACCCCCGCGGACCATGGCGGGCCCCAGCCAAGCACAACTTCACGATCAAGCCTGACCCTCCCGCCAGGACAGGAAGTCGACCAGCACCCGAAGCTTCGGCAGCATGTGCCGGCTCGATGGCCACAGCATCCAGAACGTACCCTGGACCACGTTGTATTCGTCCAGCGTGGTTTCCAGGCGCTTGTCGCGCAGCGCGTCTTGCGCGACAAAATCCGGCACATAGCAAATGCCCAGGCCGTCGATTGCGGCAGCCAGTACGGCTTCGATATTGTTCAACGCGAAGGCGGCCGGCAACCGTAATGCCTCAGCACCGGCATCCTCCACCAGCACCCAGTCCTGGAGTTTCCCGCTGGAGGGAAACCGGTAGCGCAGGCATGCGTGCTGCTCCAGGTCCTTCGGCAGCCGCGGCATGCCGCGACTCGCAAAATACCCGGGCGAAGCACAAACCACAAAACGGAATGGACGCAGGCGTCTGGCCATCAGTTGGGAATCCGACAGTTCGCCGCTGCGGATCACCATGTCGAAGCCCTCTTCGACCACATTGACCATGCGGTCGCTGAAGTCCAGGTCGAACTCGATCTCCGGATAAGCCGCGCAGAACGCGGCCAGGTCCGGCAGCAGCAGGCGATAGCCGATCGCCGGGACGCTGATGCGCAACCGGCCGCGCGGCGCCTCCTTCAGCCGCGTCAACTCGAGTTCGGCTTCATCGATTTCGCCGAGGATGCGCCGGCAGCGCTCGAAGAAGAGCTCGCCCTCCTCCGTCAGCCTGATCTGGCGCGTGCTGCGGTGAAACAGGCGAATGCCGACCCGGGATTCGAGCCGCATCACGCTCTTGCCGATGGCGGATGACGATACGCCGAGCAGCCGCCCTGCGGCGACGAAACTGCGCGACTCCGCTGCGCGCACGAAGGCATACAAACCGCTGAGACTATCCATACCGGGCCATTAGAGAATTTTTGTCCGTTATTAGCGGAAATCACGGTGCTTTAAGCAACATTAAAGCGATCCTATCATCAGTGCACTTTCGCGGAGTGGCGCTGTCGGCTATCGAACGTGCCCGCTCCCCTCGCCTCCCGACACGGACTTCCGATGAGCACACCTGCACAGCCCGCCGTGCGCAAGACCGCGCAAAAACTGTTGATCCTGGGCGCTGTCTGCCTTGCGGCACTGGCCATGCCGCTGAGCTTCACCGGGCCCGCCGTGGCGTTGCCGGCGATTGCCGATGACCTTGGCGGCAGCCCCATCGCGCTGAGCTGGGTCACCAACGCCTTTATGCTGAGTTTTGGGAGTTGCCTGATGGCCGCCGGCGCACTGGCGGACCGCTTTGGACGCAAGCGCATCTTCATCGCAGGCATCGCCGGCTTCGGACTCGCCTCCCTGGCCCTGAGCGCGGCACCCGACACCACCTGGCTCGCCTTCCTGCGCGCAGCGCAGGGGGTAGCCGGCGCCGCGGCATTGTCCGGCGGTGTGGCAGCACTGGCGCAAGAGTTCGAGGGCCAGGCCGCTACCCGCGCCTTCAGCTTGCTGGGCACCACCTTCGGCGTCGGACTGGCGTTCGGCCCCGTACTAGCCGGATTCCTGATCCAGCACCATGGCTGGCGCTCAGTGTTTCTCAGCGCAACCGCGATCGCCGCATGCGCGCTGGTGTCGGGCGCCCGCTGCATGCGCGAGTCGCGCGACCCCGCCGCCACCGGGCTCGACTGGCCGGGTGCGGCCACCTTCACGGGCGCGCTGGCCTTGTTCACCTATGCCGTATTGAGCGCACCGGAGAACGGCTGGAGCAGCCCGCCGGTGGTCATCCAGCTGACGGGCGCGGTGGTACTGCTGGCGGCGTTCATCGTCATCGAACGGAGCGTGCGCGCACCCATGCTGGACCTGTCGCTGTTTCGCTATCCGCGCTTTGTCGGCGTGCAATTCCTCGCCGCCGCGCCAGCGTATTCCTACGTGGTGCTGCAAGTGCTGCTCCCCATCCGCCTGATCGGCATCGAGGGCTACAGCGCGATGGAAGCGGGCCGCATGATGATTGCCCTCTCCGCCCCCATGCTGGTGGTGCCGCTGCTGGCTGGCCAGCTGACGCGCTGGCTCGCGGCGGGATTCATCTCAGGCCTGGGCTTGCTGGTCTGCACCGGCGGCTTGCTGTGGCTGGCGCAATGCGCGCCCGGCCAGCCAGGCGCGGCGCTRGTGCTGCCCATGCTGACCATTGGGCTTGGCATCAGCCTGCCCTGGGGTTTGATGGATGGCCTGGCCGTGAGCGTGGTGCCCAGGGAGCGCGCCGGCATGGCCACAGGCATCTTCAACACGACGCGGGTCGCCGGGGAAGGCATTGCGCTGGCCATCGTCGGCGCCACGCTCGCGGGGCTCGCCGAGTCCAGGCTGCATGGCCTGCCCATCGCCGGGCCTGCCACAGCACTGCCGGAAGCCGCCCACCGGCTCGCCATGGGCGACCTGCCGCGCGCCATGTCCCTGCTGCCCCAAGCCGGCCAGCACGCGCTGGTGCAAGGCTACGGCGACGCATTCCACCTGCTGCTGTATATCCTCGCGGCAATCACCGTGGTGTCGGCGGCGCTGGTGTTCGGCTTCCTGAGTCATTCACGCTTGCCGCATCGCTCCGGATCCGCGCCGGAGCCGGCATAGTCAGCGGCGCCTTCGCCACCGCGCCGCGCACCTCGATGCCGATCTGGTCCACCACCTTGCCGGCGGCATCCAGCAGTTCCACCTGGTGCCGGCCCGGCCAGGGCAGCCAGGCCAGTTGCCCTCCACGCCCCAGCGGCTTGCCGTCCATGCGCCAGCTGACGCGCTGCGCGGTCTGCCCGCTGACCCCTTCGGCGTGGAACCACACACGCTGCGCCGTCGGCGGGATATCGGGATCAAGCGCGAACACGGTGCCGTCGGCGGGACTTGCAATGGCGGCTGCGCGATCCTGGCTGCCGCCCTGCTTGTCCGTACGCGCGGCGCCGCGCGCGCTATCCGCGCTGGCCAGGTTGACCATGCGCAATGCCGTACCGGCCAGGAAGACTTCGTCGCGCGCGGGTTCGAGATCATCGGCAAAGCGCAGCGGTACACGTTCCACGCCCGCGGGCATGACCGGCGCCACGCTCGGCACCGAGCGGTGCAACGCGTCCATGATTTCGTGCCACACCGGCGCCGCGCCGGACACGCCCGACACCTCGTGCATGCTCGCGCCGCTGGCATTGCCCACCCACACCCCCACGGTGTAGCGCTGCGACCAGCCCACGCACCAGTTGTCGCGCATGTCCTTCGACGTACCCGTCTTGACCGCGGTCCAGAAGCGCGTGGTGAGCGGGCTGTCGAGACCGAACGTGCGCGCCCGCGCGTGGCGGTCCGACAGCACGTCCGCCACCAGGTAGCTGGCAGCCGGCGACATCACGGCGCGCGCCGCCCCGGGCGCCGCATCGGTGCGCCATCGCGCGGGGGCGTAGCGCCCGCCGTTGGCGAATGCGCGATACGCATTGGTGAGCGCGGCCAGCGGTACGTCGGCGCTGCCCAGCGCCAGGCTGTAGCCATAGTAGTCGCCAGCCTGAGCAAGCGGCAACCCGAGCGCCGTCAGGCGCTGGTGGAATCGATGCGGCGTCACCATCACCAGCGTGCGCACSGCSGGSACGTTGAGCGAGGAAGCCAGCGCCGCGCGCATGCTGACCCAACCCGCATACTGGCGGTCATAGTTCTGCGGCACATAGAGCCCGCCGCCCCCGCCGGTAGGCAGGTTGACCGGCCGGTCGTCGAGCAGGGATGCCGTGGTCAGCCGCCGCGCCTCGAGCGCCTGCTCGTACAGAAAAGGCTTGAGCGTGGAGCCGGCCTGGCGCGGCGCCGCCGCGTGGTCGACCTGCGCGGCCGCCGACAGGACGCCTGACGAACCGACGTAGGCGAGCACGTCGCCGCTGGCATTGTCGATCACCACCACCGCGCCATCTTCCACGTTGCGTCCGGCGAGTTCGCGCAGATGACGGTCCAGGCTGCGCGAAGCGGCACGCTGCAAGCCGGCATCGAGGGTGGATGTGATGGTGGGCGGTACGGTGCCCGCGGCACGCGCTTGCGCGACCAGCAGGCGCGCCAGATGCGGTGCGAGATCCGGCGCCAGGGCCGACGCCTGTGCGGAGGATGCAGATGCGCTGCCCGCACCGCCGCCACTGCGCAGCAACGCCAGTTGCGCAAAGCCGTCCAGCCCGTCGCACGCCTTGGGCAACTGCTGTTCGCGCAGGATGCCGCAGGCGCGCTGCGCCACCTGTGGCGCGCGTGCATTGGGCGCGCGCACCAGCGCCACCGCGAGCGCCGCCTCGCGTGCGTCGAGCCCGCTGGGATACTTGCCGAACAGCGCCTGCGACAGCGCGGACAATCCCACCAGCTCGCCGCGGAACGGCACCAGGTTGAGATAGGCCTCGAGTATCTGGTCCTTGCTCCAGCTGCGCTCCAGCGCCGCGGCGCGCACGGCCTGCGCCATCTTCTGGCTCACGCTGCGCCCGCCCTCGGCACGCCGCAGGTCTTCGTCGAGCAGGCCCGCGAGCTGCATGGTCAGGGTGGACGCGCCGCGCGTGCGCGTGTTCCACAGATTGGCCCACGCGGCGGCGGCCACACCCTGCCAGTCGACACCGCTATGCGCATAGAAGCGCCGGTCCTCGGACAGCACGATGGCGGTGCGCACCGCTGGCGAAATCTCCGCCAGCGTGACCCAGTCGCCGCGCCGCGCCCGGAAGTCGTCGCGCACGCGCGACAAAGGCTCGCCGTGGCGGTCGAGCACCACTACGTCGGCGCTGCGCCAGCTTGCGCGAACGCTATCGAAGGTGGGTAGTGCATGCGCCTGCGCGCTCGCCACGCAGGCAGCGAGGAGGACGGCGCGCACGGCGTACCGGCTTGCGTTCATTCGCTTCGCCTGGCTACCACGCCGGCCACCAGCAACACCTGCGCGACCGCGTAAGTCCACCAGATGCCAAGCGCGAAGGTATCGAACGGCACCAGGAAACGCGCGCTGCCGAGCAAACCGTCGGACACGGCGAAGAACACCGCGCCGATAGCCGCCAGCGCCGTCGGCAGCTTCGCCACCAGCGCGGCGCAAACCATCGACGCCAGCGCCACCACATAAACCGAGACCGGCACCACCAGCGTGCCCAGGTTGGGCCAAAAGCGCCCGAGCATGACGCCGGCCGCGCCCAGCACCATGCCGCAGGCGAGCAGGCGATGCGCCCGCCAGTCGCCCGCCATCGGCAAGAACAAGCCAAGGTAAGCGAAGTGCGCGATCAGGAAGGCCCCCAACCCGCCGATAAAGGAGAACGACAGCCACGGCATCGCCAGCAGGAAGTCTCCGATCGCCGAGAACAGCAGCGCCGCCATCAGCCAGCGCCGCTCGCGGCGCGGCGGGTGGAAATGCGCCGCGCGCACCAGCAGCAGCGCCATCGCCGTCTTCCATACCGGCTGGAAGGCAATCTGCCCATTCAACGGCGCACCGGGCGGCGAATCCATCGCCACAGTGACCAGCAGGCCGCCGTAGACCAGCCCGGCCATCGTGCCTGCCAGCCACCATTCGCGCACCCGCGCGGGCATCATCATCGCAAGCCAGCTCAAGGGCGTGCTCCTACGGTCAGTCTGGCATTGGGTTGCGCGCCGAACACATCGGGCGCGTACATCGCCTCCACCCGCGTGGGCGGCAACGCGAACTCGCCGGCGTTGTTCAGCCGCACGGTGTATTCCACCGTGGCGCTGCCGCGCGGCATGTAGGCGTAGTACTCGCGGAAGGCCTGCGGCGTGCGCTCGGTGAATGCGGGCCATGCCCCCTTGCGCCGCTCGCCGCGCGAGGCGATCTCCGAATCGCGCCCGAGGCCGCTGCCGAGGATGGTGGCGCCGGCAGGCACCGGATCGCTCACCACCACCCAGGTCATATCGGCCTGAGCGTCGATCTGGAGCTTCACCCGATAGCTGTCACCGCGCGACCATTTGCCCGCCACCGCCTGATCCACCGGCGTCACGCTGCGCGTAATGCGGTAGCCCGCCGACAGCGGCGAGGCCAGCGGTACCGCCGCCAGCGCGCGCACCGTGGCCCAGGGCTTCCCCGCGCCTTCCTGGCCGGCGCGCAAGTTGGCGGCAACCCCCGCGCGCGGCCACGGCAGGCTGACGCTGCCTCCGGCCACGCCATCGACCTTCGCGGCGCGCACCCAGTCGAAGCTGCGCGTGGCCTCGGGCACGCCCTCCAGCGTCACGCGCGTCGCGCCCGCCACCGGCGTCTTCTCGAAGGCTTGCGCAAAGCGCGTGATCGCCAGCGCGCCCCACGCGTTGGCCGTGGTGGTGCCCCAGGCGCCGCGCATCTGGCGGCCGAGCAGGCCGGTTGCGAGTTGCGCGCTTTCCGACTTCCAGCCGGGCAGGTCGAGCGACAGCGACAGCAGGCGCGCCGCATTGAAATCGCCGCCGCTCATCAGCCACCACCAGTTGTCGTCGCGCTCGGTGGAGAACGCCAGCCGCGTGCCTTGCACTGTCAGCCGCGAACGCAGGATCTGCTGCGCTTGCGCCAGCCGCTCGTCGCGCTGCGGGATATCCTGCACGCGCGACAGCACGGCGATCCAGTCGAGCAACGCCGAGGTCGGCCACTGCGCGGGCAGGATCTGGATCGACCCGAGCATGCGTGCCTGCGCGTGCCCGTTGCGCGACAGCGCCTCGAGCGCGGCCAGCTTGCGCACTTCCAGGTCCTGCGTGGGCGCCCAGCGTTCGCGCTTGATGCGGCCCTCGACGAAGGCGGCCAGCCCGCGTTCCATGCGCTCGCGCGTCTCGTCGGGCAGGCGCAGCGGCAGGCCCGCGCGCACGGCTTCGTCGGACACGGCCAGCAGGTATGCGGTCAGCACTTCGCTGCCGGCATTCCCCTCGTTTTGCAGCGGAAAATACGCGGCCAGCCCGTCGTCGTCGAGATAGCCCGGCAACTGCGCCGTCAGCGCGTTCCACTGCACCGCATCGCCCAGCCCGACCGCGCGCGAGGCGCGCTGCTCCAGGCACGAGAACGGATAATTGCGGAACCAGTCGCGCACGCCCGGCATGCCGCCCGCCAACGAAGCTTGCAGGTTCACCTGCAGGCCACCGCGAGGCTGGCCCGTGGCGTCCGCGAGCGCGCCCTGCGGCGCACGCACCGGCACCGACAGATCCGGCGCCAGTTGCGCCAGCGTGGCTTGCTGCACGGTAAGTGGAACCGCGGGCACCAGCTGCTGCGAGAGCTTCACGCGGTCGCTGGCGCCGGCGGCCTTGCCGGTCTCGGTGGCTTCCACCTCCCACTGCACCGTGCCCTCCTGCACCAGCGATCCCGCTGCCAACAGCGGCGCGCTGACGTCCCAGCCGGTCTCGCGCGATTCGCCGGCGGGAATCTCCACGGTCTGCGCCGGCAGCGCCTGAGACTGTCCGGACTGCCCCGGCGGACTGACGCGCGCCACGGCCTGCACCGTCATAGCGCGCTGCGTCGTGTTGCGCAAGGTGAACATCGCGCGGTAACGATCCTCCTCGCGCACCAGCGGCGGCAGGCCCGAAATCAGTTGCAGATCCTGCGTGGCGGCGATGCTGGCACTGCCGCTGCCAAAGCGGCTCACGCCCAGGTCCGCCACGGCGACGATGCGGAAGCGCGTGAGCGAATCGTTAAGCGGCACCGTCAGCGTGGCCCGCCCATCGCCGTCGAGCTGCACGCGCGGGTTCCACAGCAGCAAGGTATCGAACAGCTCACGCGTGGGGCTCTTGCCGCCGCCGCCGCCGACCGGCACCGCCTTGCGTCCGTAGTGGCGCCGGCCGATGATTTCCATCTGCGCGGTAGCGGTCTCCACGCCGTAGCTGCGCCGCCGCAGCATGGCGTCGAGCAGGTTCCAGCTTGTGTTCGGCATCAGCTCCAGCAGCGCTTCATCGACAGCGGCCAGCGCGATTTCGCCATTGGCCGCGGGCTTGCCGTCGGGCAGCTTCACCTGCACCGCCACCTGCGCCTTGCCGCGCACCGGATAACTGGTCTTGTCCGGCGTCACCTTCACATCAAGCCTGTAGCCTTCGTTGCCCACGCGGACCTCCGCCAGCCCGAGGCGGAACGCCGGCTTGGACAGATCGACCAGCGCGGTGGGCGCGGCATACTCGCGGCCCTCGCTGCGGAACGCCTGCCACCACTCGCCCGGCTGGCGCCAGCCCCACGTGAAGAAGGAATACCAGGGCACCTCGCGCAAGCGTCCGCGCAGCGCCAGTACCGACACATACACATTGGGCCCCCACTCCGGCCTGATCTTGACCCGCACGGTGGGATCGCGTCCGTTGAGCTCCACCACGCTGGTTTCCAGCACGCCCTCGCGCTCCACCGCCACCAGCGCGGTGGCGTGGCGGAACGGCATGCGCACCTGGAACACCGCGGTCTCGCCCGGCGCGTACGCCTTCTTCTCGGGCAGCAGATCGATGCGGTCGTTGTTCTCGCCGCCGAACCACAGTTCGCCCTGCCGCGTCACCCACACCGAGGTAGCCGCCTGCGATACGCGCCCCGCGTTATCCCTGGCCTGCGCGATCAGCTCCACCTGTCCGGCCTCGGGCAACGAAACCTCGCATTGCATGCGGCCTTGCGCGTCGGTCCTGCCCTCGCACACGCTGCCGAGATCCTTGCTCTCGTTGCGATTGTCGTAGCGATAGAAACCGCCCACCACGCGCTTGCGCACAGACGTGGTGATGCGCAGTTGCGCGCGCAGGGCGATCGGCACGTTGGCCTGCGGCCGCCCTTGCGGATCGAGCGCCACGGCATGTACGAGGAGTTTCTGCCTGACCGAAACCCAGCTCTCCGTGCGGATCCCCGCCACCACGCCAGCCGGCCACAGCGGCACGGTTTGCCGTAGCGTCTGAATCTCGCCGTTGGGGTCGGCAAAGCCCGATTCCACCACCAGGTCCTTGGGCGCATCCAGCCTGGGCATGTTCTTGAGGTTCAGCGTGCCGCTGCCATTCTTGTCCAGCTTGAGCGGCAGCTTGTCGGCAACCAGCTTCTGCGCCTCTTCGCGCTGCGCGGCACCGTCCTCGCTTTCGTCCTCGTCGCCGCCGCTGTCCTTGCGCGGTTTGCGCGGCGCATCGAATGCGTAACCGTCGTAGTCGGCAAAGCGCACGTACTTGTCGCGCAGCAGTGCCGACACCTGTACCGGCAGGCCCGCCGCGCCGCCGCCCGATACGTAGTGCACTTCCAGGTTGAGCGGCACCTCAGGCGGCGCCACCAGCGCCCCGCCGCTGCCCGCCTTGAGCGTCCCCGCCAGCACCGGCAGGCGGAACGCCTCGACACGGAAGCTGCCGCTGTCCAGCACGCGATCCTTCGCATCGCTGAACGATACCGAGTAGATACCCAGCTTGGCCGCCTGCGGAATCGCGAAGGTGTTCTCGGCGCTGCGCCCGCCGGTGGCTGTGGTGCGCCACTGCACCGGCTGCTCGTAGGTCTGGCCGCTGCCTTCGTGAAGGATGACCATCTTCTCCGGCAAGGGATCGCCTGCCGGCGGCAGCGCGAAACCATTCGCGGTCTCGGTGCGGATCACGTGCTTCATCGACACCGTTTCGCCAGCACGCAGCAAGGTGCGATCGAAGATCGTATGGGCGCGCACATCCGGCACCACGCTGGTGTCGGTGGGCACGTTGAAACGCCAGCTCTCGATGCCCTGGTTCCAGCCGGACATCACGAAGGCCATGTCGGCTTGGCCGCGCGCCTGCGGATGGTCCGCGGCAATGCGGGCGGAGACGAAATAGCCTGATAGCCCGGTGTCGTCGCAACTGCGTTCGCGCACGTCGTCCACGCCGTTGAAACTGGCCAGCCCGGCGACATCGGTGCGGCCCGATGCCAGCAGCTTGCCGCTGCAATCGCGCAGCGCCACGGCGGCATTGGCCACCGGCTTGCCGTCGTCGAGCGTGGTGACCCAGGCCAGCGCGGTCATCTTGCCGGGGCCGCGCGCGAGCTTGAAATGCACGCCAAGGTTAGTCACCAGCGCGGCGGTGCGCACGTACATCGGCGCCGGCTTGCCGAGCAGTGCCTCGCCGAGCATCGGCGAAGCGATTTCCACCACATGAAAACCGGCTTCGGGCAAGGGAATGCCCACCACCTCGAACGGCCGCGGCGCCTTGCCGCCCGGCTCCGACAATTGCGGAATGGCAAGCTTGCGCGCGCCGGCCGCGCCATCGAGCAGCGAGATCGAACGGGTCTCGATGGAAGGCGCATTGCGCGGGTTGTTGACGGCGGACGGCGACCGGCCCGCGAGAATGGCATCGAGTTCGCTCCGGGTCCAGCTGCTCTCGTGCAGCCGGCGCACCAGCCCGTACCAGCGCAGCACGGCGCCGTCGTCATCCACCTTGAGGCGGCGCACGGTGCCGGCTTGCGCGCGCACGCCCAGCGCGGGCAGGTCGGCTTCGACATTGCGCAGCGTCACCGGCAACAGCGCCGGGAAGTCGGCCGGCGACTTGCCCTTGGGCAGCTCGCCAAAACGCTCAAGCACGCCGAACGGCGCGGCCGGGAACTTGGCCAGCGGCGGCATCGCGGCCGTGCTCACCTTGAGGGGGAACAGGTCGGCATTGGACAGCACGCGGCCGCTGTCGTCCTTCAGGCCGGAAGGTACCGACAGCGTGAACTCGGTCTTCTCGGCAAAGGGCGGCGTGAAGGTGACGCTGCTGACGGGCGCGTCGCGCGCCGCGCCCGGCTCGAATTGCGGAGCCCGCGGACCTTTCGGCGTATTGAGCAGGATATGCTCGGCATCCTTGCGCGAGATCGGTGCCGAGAACGACAGCGAGATCGGGCGCAACGGCGTGCAAGGCGACTGCGCGCGTTCGCGTTCGCAAGTAAAGCTGGCGGTGAAAGGCTCGCGCACGGTGTAGTCGAAGCGCCGTTCGTCGCGCGTGGCCAGGCCCGACGGCGTGGCAATGCCGCCGCCCAGCACAAGTTGCATGCGCGCGCCGGACGGCAGGCGTTGCTGGCAGGCCAGCAGGTGCACGGTGTCGGCCTCGCCGGCTTTCAGCTTCCAGTGCAGCGCGGCCAGCACGGCCTCGCGTTCCTTGCCGCCCAGCAGCCGCACCGGAATGCGCTCGCCCAGGCCCTGAGCCTGGCACCATGCGGCGCTGCGCACCGAGTCGGCGGTGGCCGGCCCGTTGAAGCGCAACGCGAATACCTGGTCTTCCTCGATCTGGCCGCCACCTGGCCGCGCCGTCACCACGGTCGGGCCGCCGGTCTCGAAGCGGTACTCCGGCTTGCCGGCGTAGGCCTTGCCTGCCTCGCTCTTCAGGCCCGCGACAATGCGCACCGCGCATTTGACGCCGGGCGGCAGGTCGCGCGCAAAATCGAACACCCAGTTCTTCGCGTCGATCCAGCGCGCCTGTCCGGCGATTGCGCTGCCGCTGCAGGACACCACCGCGGGCGGGCTTGCCTGTGCGTCGCCCAGCGGCACCATCGCTTCGTCGAACCGGATCGCCACCTGCCGCACGCGCGAGACCTCGCCCTCCGGCGAGAAGCGCGCAATCTGCGCGGCCTGGCCCGAACCTGGCATCGTCGCCAACACAACCTGCAGGCAAGCCGCTGCGGTCCACCCGGCCCACCAGTACTCACCACGTTTCGCACGCTTGTCCATCCGAGCGACGATCTGCGTCATCCTGACCCTCCCGTTTACGGCACCCGGCGAGGGTGACATGCGCCGATGGCAAGTGCAAGTCCGCGCAGGACGCGCGGGCCCGATGGCTATCGCAAATGCGACAGCGGCAGCGGCCCGTCGCGCTTGAGCGCGGTCAGCACAATGTTGGACCGCACACTCTCCACGCCTGGCACGCGCATCAGCTTCTTCATGGTGAATTCGGCCAGGGTCGGCAGGTCCGGCACCATGATGCGCAGCAGGTAGTCGGCCTCGCCGGCCACGGAGTAGCACTCCTGCACCTCCTCCAGCAGCAGGATGTCCTCGCGAAAGCGCTCGACGATGGTATCGCCATGGTGGGCCAGCTTGACGCTGGTAAAGACCAGCACGCCGAGGCCGAGCGCCGGCGGCGACAGCACCACGCGGTAGCCGGTGATGACGCCGTCGGCTTCCAGCCGCGCCAGGCGCCGCCCGATCTGGCTGGGTGAAAGATGGATGCGCTCGGCGAGCTGCTGGTGGGTGGAACGGCCGTCGGTCTGCAACGCCGCCAGCAGCGCGAGGTCGAATGGGTCGAGGTTGATCATGGTTGGGTCGCTTCGATCGCGTTAGTCGAGTCAGAATCGCTTCTTGTTGTGCACTACGCCGGAAGGAATGCTAACCCTCCCGGCCTGGTGGCGGCGCGCCGATTGTCGGCAGCAACGCACCCGCGCAGATTTCACGCATAAAATAACAAATTCTTGCGCGCTCAATGCATCACTATACGAAAGTAAGCCGTTTTTGCGGGCCATCTGCGTCATCTCCTCGCTAAACTGTGCGGTAAATCTGCAGGAGATAAGACATCATGGACGCCATGGCTACCGCCACCCAGGCAAGCAACGCCCAAGCCAGCTTTGCCGGCACCCTGACCGATAAGCTGAAAGAGCAGTTCGACGCCGGCCTGCTGTCCGGCCAGGCGCTGCGCGACGATTTCACCATCGCACAGCCGCTGGAGCGCTATACCGAGACCGACCACGCGGTATGGCGCAAGCTGTACGACCGCCAGGCCACCATGCTGCGCGGCCGCGTCTGCGACGAATTCCTGCAGGGCCTGTCCACGCTGGGCATGGAGCGCGACCGCGTACCCAGCTTCGACCAGCTCAATGAGACCCTGATGCGCGCCACAGGCTGGCAGGTGGTGGCGGTGCCCGGCCTGGTGCCGGATGCCGTGTTCTTCGAGCACCTGGCCAACCGGCGCTTTCCCGCCAGCTGGTGGATGCGCAAGCCCGAGCAGCTCGACTACCTGCAGGAGCCCGACTGCTTCCACGACGTGTTCGGCCACGTGCCGCTGCTGATCAACCCGGTCTTCGCCAACTACATGGAAGCCTACGGCAAGGGCGGGCTCAAGGCCGCCTCGCTGGGCGCGCTCGACATGCTGGCGCGGCTGTACTGGTACACCGTGGAGTTCGGCCTGATCCGCACGCCGGAAGGCCTGCGCATCTACGGCGCGGGGATCCTGTCGAGCCAGGGCGAGTCGATCTACAGCCTGGATTCGGCCAGCCCCAACCGCATCGGCTTCGATGTGCGCCGCATCATGCGCACGCGCTACCGCATCGACACCTTCCAGAAGACGTACTTCGTGATCGACAGCTTCGACCAGCTGTTCGACGCTACCCGCCCGGATTTCGCGCCGCTCTACGAGGAACTGCGCGCGCTGCCCACGCTGGGCGCCGGCGACGTGGCCGCCACCGACCTCGTGCTCAACCGCGGCACGCGTGAAGGCTGGGCCGACAGCGACGACGTCTGATCCCGGCTCCGGCTGCCTTTGCACAACGGCTGCAGGCTGCCCACGCACGCACTTTGTGAAACAATGACGGCATGCCCGCCCGGCCCCCAGCCCCGACCCAGGTCGCACAGGCTGGAAGGCTGCGCGGGCGGGCCGGTTTCATCCTTTGCTTATCCCTTTCCGACCATCGAGCCCATCATGTCCCCTGCGCCCCTCGTGCCCCTTTCGCTGGAAGAACGTGCACCGCTGCTGGCTGCCCTGCCCGGCTGGAGCCTCGTCGAAGACCGCGACGCGATCCACAAGCGCTTTACCTTTGCCGACTTCAACGCCGCCTTCGCCTTCATGACGCGCGTGGCGCTGGCGGCGGAAAAAGCCGACCACCATCCCGAATGGTTCAACGTCTACAACCGGGTCGATATCACCCTGTCCACCCATGACGCCAATGGCCTGACCCGGCGCGATACCGACCTGGCGGGCTTTATCGAACGCGCTGCCGCGTCGCTGGCCAAAGCCTGAGCACACCGCATGCGGCAACGCAGGGGACTGTAGGCAAACCGAAAGGTCGGAGGCGGCCCCGCCCTGTACAATCGGTGGCTAACCGGTTAATCAACGCACCGGTTTATTGCTTTCCCGTTCCTTTCCAGCTTCCTCCTGCCCCCATGCGTATCCTTCTGATCGAGGACGACCGCCAGATTGCCAGTGGCGTCGAAGCCGGCCTGTCCCAGGCCGGCCATCAGGTGCGCGTGGTGCACGACGGCGTCTACGCCACCGAGCACCTGCTGCGCGAACAGCATGACCTCGTCATCCTCGACCTGGGCCTGCCCGGCATCGACGGCATGACCCTGCTGGCGCGCTACCGCGCCCGCAACCGCACCACGCCCGTCATCATCCTGACTGCGCGCGACGAGCTCGAAGACAAGCTATCCGGTCTGAACGCCGGCGCCGACGACTACCTCGTCAAACCCTTTGCCCTGCCGGAGCTGGAAGCACGCGTGCGCGTGCTGCTGCGGCGCAGCCAGCATGGCGAGGCCGCGCCCGAGCGCGACGTGCGGCTGGGCCGGCTGCGCCTGTCGGGCAACGACCGCCGCATGTTTATCGACGGCAAGCCGCTGGAACTCTCCCCGCGTGAGTTCGCCGTGCTGGAACTGCTGTTGCAGCGCCAGGGCCGCGTGGTCAGCAAGGCGCAGCTGCAGGACCACCTCGCCACCTTCGCCCATCCCGCGGGCGAAGGCGGCGACACGGTCGGCGACACCGCCATCGAAGTCTATGTGCACCGCGTGCGCAAGAAGCTGGAAGAAAGCGACGTGGAGATCGTCACGGTGCGCGGCTTCGGCTACCTGCTGCAGATTCGCGCCGGCACCTGACGCCGCGCACAGAGCAAGCCCGCCATGTGGCTGCGCCCACGTCCTCCCCAGCCGCCCGAGGGCCTGACCGGCACCGCTGGCGGCGTATCCGGAAAGCCTGCCGCAGCGGCGGAACAACCCTCGGCGGCGGCACCCGCGCGCACCGCCTCCACGCAAAGCCTGCGCGTGCACCTGCTGCGCGCGCTGGCCACGCCGCTGTTTGCGCTGGTACTGACCAGCGGCTCGCTCTCCTACTGGCTGGCCGCGCACTACACCACGCAGGTATTCGACCGCGCCCTGTACGGCGTGGCCAACAATATCGCCCAGCAGATCCGCATTGCCGGCCCGCGCCTGGAGCAGGACATCCCGATGATCGCGCAGACGCTGGTCGAGGCCGAAGGCACCGACCGCATCTACTGGCGCATCCACGGCCCGGACGGGCTGATCGGCGGCATGGACACCTGGCTGGGCTACGGCACCGGACAGACATCGCTGCACGATGCGCGGCTGTTCTACGCCTGGTTCAGCGGGCGCCAGGTGCGCGCCGTGCGGCTGCCGGTCAACCTGCCCAGCCCGGCTTCGGACGAACTGGCCACCAGCGAGGCTGGCCGCGCCCCGCGTGGGCCCATCGTGGTGGAAGTGGCGGAGTTGCTGGACCGGCGCGAAACCGCCGCCAACGAGATCCTGCTGTCGGTGTCGGTGCCGCTGATCCTGCTGCTGGTGGTGGGCAGCCTGATCCTTTCGCACGTGCTCAAGGAAGAGCTGGTGCCTTTGCAGATCCTCACCGACAAGCTCAATCGCCAGACCGCGCGCTCGCTGGCGCCGCTCGATGAAACCCAGGTGCCGGCCGAAGTGGAGCCGCTGATCCGTGCGCTCAATGCGCTGCTGGCCAGGCTGCGCGACGCGCTTGATGCGCAGCGCAAGTTCATCGCCGACGCCGCGCACCAGTTGCGCACGCCGCTGACCGCCGTCAAGCTACATGCCGACCGCGCGGTGCAGTCGAACGATCCCGCGGTGACGGACCACGCCCTGCGCGAGCTGCAAGCGGCGGCCGACCGCGCGGTGCGCCTGTCCAACCAACTGCTGTCGCTGGCGCGTGCCGAACCGGGACTATCCCTGGAGCGGCTCGGCCCGATCGAGCATTTCGACCTGGCCACGCTGGCGTTCGAGACCGGTGCCGAGTGGGTGCCGCAGGCACTCGCGCGCCAGATCGACCTGGGCTTCGAGACCTTGCCCGGCCCCACCTTTACCGGCGCGGCACCGTCCACCGTGCGCGGCAACCGGCTGCTGATGCGCGAAGCGCTCAGCAACCTGATCGACAATGCCGTGAAATATGTGCCGCCCGGCGGACGCATCACCGTGCGTGCCGGCGGCGAGGCACTTGGCCATCGCGGCATGGCGGTCGTGATGGTGGAAGACAACGGGCCTGGCATCGCCCTGGCGCGCCGCGAGGAAGTCTTCAAGCGCTTCTTCCGGGGCGACCATACGCCGGGCCCCAATGCGCCGGCGCAACCGCCCGGCGGCGCCGGCCTGGGGCTGGCGATCGTGCATGAAATCATCGGGCTGCATCACGGCACCATCCGTATCGAGGATGTGCCCACCACCGGCGAGCAGGCTGAGGCGCGCGGCATGCGTTTTGTGATCCGCATTCCATGCGAGGCGGCGGGCGCCGCCTGAACCGCATCAAGCTGCGGCGCAGATCCGGCATCTGCGCCGCGGCTGGCATTGTTACCGGCCTTTCTTTGCCTTCGGCGCCAGCATGGTCCCGCGGCACTTCGGGCTGCCGCAGCGGCACTCGAATTCCTTCTTGAGCTTCTTGGTGTAGCGCGCGTCGATCACCAGTCCATAGTCGTAGAACAATTCCTCGCCACCGGCGATATCGCGCAGCGCGTGGATGAATACACGCCCCTTCTTCTCACGCGCCTCGCAATTGGGTTCGCAAGCATGGTTGATCCAGCGCGCGCGGTTGCCGCCGAACTTGGCGTCGATCACATCGCCGTCTTCCAGGCTGAAATAGAAGGTGTGGTTAGGATCCGCCGGATCGTGCGGATGGCGCTTGAGCGCTTCCTTCCACGAAATATGCTCGCCCTTGTACTCGATGATGCGTTCGCCCTCACCGATCGGCGCGATCGCGTAGACGCCCTTGCCGTGCACGCCCGAACGACGCACTTCGACGCGGTCGGCAGCGGTCTTGCGCTTGCCTTCCTTGGGACTCTTGACGCCCTTGCCGCTCCCTGCGTCTTTCACGTCAGTCCCTTCCTGCTTCAATTCCTCTTGCTTCGCCTGTTCCGCCATGTGCCATCCCGTATTGATCCGCCTGCCACTGCGCGTGGCTGTGCGCCGCCCGGCGCGATGGCGATGATACCTGCCCATATTGGCCGCGGCATCCCCCTTGCCGGCAAATAGACGTTTACGGATGAACCGGCCGGCCCGTATACGTCAAGGCAGGTATACGTACCGCCCGCAAGTCGTGCGTCCCGTCGATTTGCCGCCCGGCAAACAGCCTTAAGAAGCCCTTGTCCACCCGCGTATACGGCACGTATACCGCCATCGGCCAGCCCAGACGATGTGGATAACCCGGCAAAAATCTGTGGATAAAGACATGCGATTCATGTGGGCTGCCTGGGGTTGGCATGGGGACGCGTCAGGCATAAGTCGGAGGGTTGCACCTGGACCCCTCATCCAAAAGGCCAAGTCATCCACGGCAGCCAACATCCGGTCCGACCACTTTTGCTTCCCACAACCCATTGATTTCAAAAGTGTTTACCGGGTTATCCACAGAAAAGGCAGCCGTTTACCTACTACTACTATTTGTATACATTAAAGAAAGAAGTAAACCGAAAGGACAGCGTCCTGCTATCGGCAAAGAAAGAAGGCAGCCGGAAAATAAACTGCCGGAAACCCGCTTCAGGCGGGGCTTCTTTTTTAAGCAAGGCGAAATGACCTGTCGAACTGAGGTTTACTGCGATGTCCCGAAAGGTTTTTTCGCGGGAACTCGACGTATCCGCATGGCGGTGATGGCCAGGCGAGGTGGTATACGCTCGTCCTCGAAGGCTGCGTATACGTTCGACCCCGGTTTACCGACGAGCGCGCTGCGTGGAACGGGGGATTTCTGTGCTGGCGGGGATCTGCGGGCCAAGACGTAAACGCATGCCGTTAGCGCCGCACGCAAGGCATGCACGATGCGAATATCCGCGAAAATCCATTCCCCGTCGGGGGCTATCGGACATGCACAATAGTTCATGAGGTTGCCCGGGAGCGCCTGCGCCCCGTAGCTACGCTGCACTGGGTACGCGTTGCCGGGGGCAGGACTCCGGCTGAAGAGTCGCTCACAGCGCCGCTAAGGCCCTCTGGCGGGCAGAGAGCGCCTGCCAGGGCGGCCACCTGCCGTTGGTGCCGCCTGCGGTCCAGGTATACGCCGGGAAATCGCCCGGATGCCCTGGGCCACACCTCCATCGTGCCAATGCCCCTGAGAGGGGCCAGGAGGCCGCTGTAGCCGTTTTCCAGGCTGGGATGCCCTGTGGGGCACCTATGTACGTTCTTTCGCCTGAGGGCCATCCTGACGCCCTCAAAGGCTCGGCCTGCCCCGCCAAATCCCCCCAAAGCCCCAGCCAGCGCGGGCTGGCGGCGCCTGCGCTGTAACAATCTGTTCCCAGTCCGCCTTGCCCGACACGGTATGATGTGGCCCGCGGCGCCTTTGCCGACGCCGGTGCCCAGTGGGCCGGCCCAGCCAGGCGTCCTTGTTTTATCAACTCGACACGGAGTGAAGCATGACGAAAACCGAACTGATCGACGCCATCGCGGCCGGCGTGGACGGCCTGACCAAGGCCAAGGCAGAACAAGCGCTGAACGTGACGCTTGGCGCCATCATGGAAGCCGTGGCCAAGGGCGACACCCTGAGCCTGATCGGCTTTGGCACCTTCAGCCAGGGCGAGCGCGGCGAGCGCATGGCGCGTAACCCGCGCACCGGCGAAGAAATCAAGGTGGAAGCCGCCAAGACCGTCAAGTTCAAGGCTGGCCAGAAGTTCAAGGACGCAGTGAACCAGTGAGTCCCGCGGGCGGTCTCGTGCCAGCCCCGTTGGATCTACCCCGCCGTGCCGCCACCCGTAGCCTGATGGCGCTGGTGAGCGCCAGGCGGGGGGCGTTATCCACAATATTTGCCCACTGGTTATCCTGCGCCATCGCGGTATACGCCGCACCCCGCGCAAGACCGGTAAGATCGTGCCCTATCGGCGCCTTCCCTCAGTAAATACAAGGGTCTCGGGCGTCCTGCTCAGTAGGCCCCTCATGTCCCGTCGATCGCCGCCAGGCAGATTTCCACAGTTTTATTCACAGCGTTTCCCACAAAATTTTCCACAGGCGCGCCGGCTCGGCCTGAGCTTGCTGACGGCTCTCGCGCTACTGTCGGGTTGCACCACGCCATCCCAGCCGGCGCGGCCCCAGGCTATCCCGTTGCCTGACACCGAACGCCCCGCGACGACACCTGGCGCCACGCAGCGCCAGCGCATTGTCGAGATCGCCTGGCAGGAGTGGCAGCGCTGGGGAGGGCAGACCGTGCGCCTGGGCCGCGACGATACCGCTTGCGTGGCCGATAGCCCACTGCCGGCGCCGGCGCTGCCTGGCCTGCCGGCGGCGACGGATACCGAGGGCAATCCGGACGCCAGCGATGCGACGGGGCGGACGGCCGACCGCGAGGATGAGGAAAGCGGCGAGTCGAGCTGCCTGCACTTTCCCGATGGCACCGGCATGGAAGCCACCGCCCAGGGGTGCCGGCTGGCGCAGCGCTATTGGGCCATCGTCGGCAAGGCGGTCACGTGCCACCAGATCACCCAGGGCAGCTGGGCCTGGTCCGCGGTCTTTATTTCCTGGGTGATGCGCAAGGCGGGCCTGGACGACCGCCAGTTCCTCACCGGCGATTCGCACTCGATGTACGTAGTGGACGCGCGCGACGGCATCCTGCCCGCGCCAGCCTTCCGCATTGAACCGCTGCCGGCCATGCCGCGGCCAGGCGATGTGCTTTGCGCCGGGCGCGGCAGCGACAAATACCTGGCCAGCGTGGCCGCAATCGGCTTTGGCACTACGCCCATGCATTGCGACATCGTCGTCGAGGTGGACCCGGCGGCACGGATGGTCAAGGCGATTGGCGGCAATGTCCAGCAATCGGTCTCGATGGAACTGATCGAGCTGGGAGACTCCGGCATGATCGATGGCGTGACCAACTCGCACATGCCGTGGCTGCTGATCATGCGCAACACCCTGCCTTGAGTGTCGATATGGGCCTGCGGGTACCTCCGGCTTGACCGGCTCCATATAATCATTAACATGGTAATTAATCGAGGCATCGGTATCGCCATGCGCGTGCCGTAGCCCGACCCCACCCGAATAGCACCCCACGGTGCGCGCACCGACGCGCGAAAACGCAGAGGAGACCTGCATGGCTGTCGCTAACTGTCACCCGGCGGAATGGGAGGCGCGCGTCAAGCTCGCCGCCTGCTACCGCATCTTCGACCGGCTGGGCTGGACCGAGCTGATCTACAACCACATCACGCTGCGCCTGCCGCCCGAGGCCGGCGGCGATACCGGCAAGCCACTGTTCCTGATCAACCCGTTCGGCTTGCGCTATGCGGAGGTGACCGCCTCCAACCTGGTGAAGATCGACCTGGCCGGCCAGGTTGTCGGTGAGAGTCCTTGGCCGGTCAATCCTGCCGGCTTCGTGGTGCATGCGGCGATCCACGCCGGTATTCCGGGCGCGCATTGCGTAATGCATACGCACACCACGGCCGGCATGGCGGTGGCGTGCTCGGCGCAGGGCCTGTCGATGAGCAATTTCTATGCAGCGCAATTGTTCGACAAGGTGGCCTACCATCCTTTTGAAGGCATTACCGTGCACGACGAGGAAGGGCCCAGGCTGGTGCGCAATATCGGGGACAAGCCGGCCGTGATCCTGCGCAACCATGGCTTGCTCGCCTGGGGCGACAGCATCGCGCGCACCTTCTCCACCCTCTGGCTGCTAAACCGCGCCTGCGAGATCCAGCTTGCCACGCTGGCCATGGGTGCCGCGCTGCCCGTGCCGGAGGAGATCCAGCGCAAGTGCACGCGCGACTCGCTGCAGTTCAATCCGAAGTTTGGCGCGGGTGAAGACGTGTTCGCGGCGCTGACTCGAGAGATTGATGCTATCGATGGTTCGTATCGTAATTAGATACATATGATTCGTTCCGTAAATAAACAAAGAAACCCACGAGAGTGACGGCCATGACATCTCTTTGCATCGTCGGCGCAGGCGCCGTCGGCGGCTTTATTGGCGCGCGGCTTGCGCGTTCCGGCCAGGGGCTCAATGTGCTGGCGCGCGGCCAGACCTTGTCCACGCTGCGCGCGCAGGGTCTGACCCTGGTCGAAGGCGAACGTAGCGAGACCTTCCAGGTGCACGCGGAAGGCGATCCCGCAGCGCTAGGTACGCAGGACGTGGTGATCCTGGCGGTGAAGGCCCCGGCGTTGCCGCAGCTGGCGCGGGCCATAGGGCCGTTGATCGGCCCCGATACGGTGGTGGTCACGGCCATGAATGGCGTGCCGTGGTGGTTTTTCGAGCGCCCCGGCCCGCACGCGGGGCTGTCGCTGCACACCGTGGATCCGGAAGGCGCCATCGCGCGTGCCATTCCGGCCACGCAGGTGATCGGCTGCGTGGTGCACCTGACGGCCTCCACGCCGGCGCCGGCCACTGTGCGCCATGGCTTTGGCGAGCGCCTGATCCTTGGTGCCGCCGGTGGCGATTCGGGGATGGCGGCCGGCAAGGTCGAAACGGTGGCCAGCCTGCTCGCCCGAGGTGGCCTGGAGATCGAGCGCAGCGCGGCCATCCAGCAGGACATCTGGTTCAAGCTATGGGGCAATATGACGATGAACCCGGTCTCAGTGCTGACCGGCGCGACTTGCGACCGCATCCTCGACGACCCGCTGGTCAACCGCTTCTGCCTGGCGGTGATGGAGGAAGCTGGACGGATCGGCGCGGCTATTGGCTGCCCGATCGCGCAGAGCGGCGAGGAGCGTAGCCAGGTGACGCGCAAGCTGGGAGCCTTCAAGACCTCAATGCTGCAGGATGCCGAGGCGGGGCGGCCACTGGAGATCGACGCGCTGGTGGCCTCAGTGAGGGAAATTGGCGAGCACGTGGGGATTGCTACGCCCAATATCGATGCGCTGCTCGGCCTGGTGCGTCTGCATGCGCAGGTGCGCGGCCTTTACTGAGGGGGATTGGACTGCAGGCAGGGCTTTGAACGATTTGATAGATGGGAATGAGTATTCTCTACATCAATGAATGCTCGCGAAATTTTGGTTGTCGCGATAGATGCAGCGAATATTTGTGTCAGGATCTGATGGTCCCCGCCTACCCGTTCTCTCAGTGAAAATGTCGGAAATCTTCGAAATTCATCAACAGAATGGATGATGACTCGATTTTTGTTCTTATATTTATTTCTGGCAAGAATAAGATGAGGCCCCAGCGGAAGGAGCCCCCCCTTCCCTCAGCCTTGCGCCACGGCGGCGCTGCGCCGGCGCCCCGCCCAGATGCCTTCGATGGCATAGACAGCCAGCGATATCCAGATCATTGCGTACCCGGCCTGCTTGCTTGCCGGGAACGGCTCGTTCCACAGCCACACGCCGAGCAGTAGCTGTAGCGTCGGCCCCGTGTATTGCAGCAGCCCTAGCAAGGACAGCGGGATGCGGCGCGCGCCCGCCGCAAACAACAGCAGGGGGACAGCGGTGACGGGACCGGCCAGCAATGCCAGCAACTGCACGCCGCCGCTGGCTTGGCTGAAGTCCGCCTGCCCGGTGGCGAACAGGTAGGCCAGGGAGCTTGCCGCCAGCGGGAACAACAGCAGGGTCTCCAGCGACAGGCCTTCCAGCGCGCCAAGCGTGGCGGTCTTGCGCAGCAATCCGTACCCGCCAAACGTGGCGGCCAGCGCCAGCGCGATCCACGGCAACTGGCCGGCTGCCACGGTCAGCCAGGCCACTCCCGCGGTCGCCAGCGCGATCGAGGCCCACTGGCCGGGGCGCAGCCGCTCGTGCAGGAACAGCACGCCCAGCAGCACGTTGAACAGCGGATTGATGAAGTACCCCAGGCTTGCGTCCACCACCCGCCCGTTCGATACCGACCAGATGTAGAGAAACCAGTTGCCGCTAAGCAGCAGCGCGCTGGCGGCGAAGCCGGCCAGCAGGCGCGGATTGGACCATACCCCGCGCAGCCAGCCCCAGTGGCGCCGCCAGGTGAGCACCAGGCCCAGGAACACCAGCGACCACACCATCCGGTGCAGCAGGATCTCCATCGGCGCGATGCCGTGCAGGGACTTGATATAAAGCGGCAGCAGGCCCCAGATGGTGTAGGCGAGCAGCGCGTAGATGATGCCGGTTTGCATGAGAAGTCCCAAAGAATCGGGCGATTCTACCGGCGTAAAAAAGCCCGTGCTTGGCACGGGCTTATCGCTTGCGGCGCAGCGGGCAGCGGCCCGCATGTGTCAGGGCATTTACAGCTTGTGCGTGAAGCTGAATTGCGAGAATGCCTGCTCGGCCACATTGAACCAGGCGGCTTCGTTGTTGCGGAATACGCGCCAGTCGTCGTAGATCTTCTTGAACGAAGGATTCTTGGCGTTTTCCTCGGCGTAGGCTTCCTGGGTGGCCTTGAAGCAGGCCTCCATGATCTCCTTGGAGAACGGACGCAGCTTCACGCCGTTCTCCAGCAGGCGCGCCAGGGCTTGCGGATTGACCGTATCGTACTTGGCCATCATGTTGGTGTGGACCTCGATGGTGGCCGTTTCCAGCGCGCGCTTGTACAGCGCGGGCAGCTTCTCGTACTCCGTGGCCGAGGAATAGAAGGACAGCTGCGCGCTGCCTTCCCACCAGCCCGGGTAGTAGTAGTACGGCGCAACCTTGTAGAAGCCCAGTTTCTCGTCATCGTAGGGGCCAACCCATTCGGCCGCGTCGATGGTGCCTTTTTCCAGTGCCGGATAGATGTCGCCGCCGGCGATCTGTTGCGGCACCACGCCCAGGCGCGCCAGCACCACGCCGGCAAATCCGGCGATGCGGTACTTCAGGCCCTGCAGGTCGGCTACCGTCTTGATTTCCTTGCGGAACCAGCCGCCCATCTGCGCGTTGGTATTGCCGCCCAGGAAGTTGACGACGTTGTATTCCTTGAAGAATTCGCGCATCAGCTTCATGCCGTTGCCCTGCAGCATCCAGGCGTTCTGCTGGCGTGCGGTCAGGCCGAAGGGGATGGTGGTGTCAAAGCACAGCGTCGGGTTCTTGCCGAAGTAGTAGTAGCCGGCGGTGTGGCCGATCTGCACCGTGTTGTTCTGTACCGCGTCCAGCACCTGCAGGCCCGGCACGATTTCGCCGGCGGCGAACACCTTGATGTCGGCAGCCTTTTCTTCCTTGCCGCAGGCGGCCAGCGCCCCGGTGGCGGCCACGGCCGATGCCTTCAACAGAAAGGAACGACGTTCCATAACTTCTCCTCTTTATAAATTTTTTGGTGCGGCAGCAGCGTCAGGCACGCTCACGTCATGCGTGGGCATCCGGCTCTGTACCGTGTCGCGCATGAAGCCGGGGTACGGCGGCTGCGCAATTAATGAGCCTGTTACAAAGGCATGCCAGGATCCGCGGATGACCTTGGCATGCCTTTGTAACAGGCTCGGGGGGCGCCGGTCCGTACCCGTCGGACAAGCCCGATGATTATAGCGGTGGCCCTTTCGCCACGGGGAACCGCGAAAGTCCGGGTTTTCGCTAGGAAAGCGCTGCTTTCCGGGTGGTTCCTCCGCCCTGTTCCATATGGTGAAAAGGCCGCCTTTGCCGCGGATTTTGTAACCCCGCTTGCTGTCCAATCGGGCGACTGTTAAAAAATCACGCCTTACTGGTGTTGCCTATGTTGCCTGTTGTCCCGGCCGAATCGGGCCGCCCGCTGCCTCGTCACTCTCGCCGCCTCGCCGTTGCCGTGCTGGCCGCCTGGGGGATAAACGCGTGTGCGCAGGCCGGCACGGGTCTGGCGGCATCGGACGCGCTGGTGGCACCTCCGGCCGTGGCGGTACAGCCCCGGCCCTCGCCACAGGTAGATCCGGAGACAGACCCGCTGGCAGCCTTGGTTGCGCGCGAGTCAGCTGGTGGTGCCGAGACCAGCCCAGCGGTAGTACGCCTGGCTGACGCCGCGCCTGCGGTCATGGAAGCGCCTTCCGTGCCCGTTGCCGCCGCTGCGGCCCCTGCTCCCGCCGATCCTTCCGAGTCCGGTGCACCAGACGCCCCCAAGGCCGGTGCCGCGGACGCCGCCCTGCCAGCCCCGCCGCTTCCGGCCACCTGGGCCAACGCAGGCCTGGCCGACGACGGCATGGAACTCGCCGGACCGCCCGAGCCTGCCTTGCCCCCAGAGCCCGTGATGGCGCCGCCGCCTCCTGTCGTGTTCTTTCCGAAGCGCCTGGGCCAGTTCGTCGCGGAAGCATCGCCGAAGCTGGCCGAGCCGGTCGACGGCGATGCCCCCGAGGCGCCAGCCAGCGAGGGCTTCGCCCTGGTCTCGCAGTTGCCGGTCGACGATCCGGCCGGCGACCAGGTCTGGCGGCTAGGTTACAGCGGACGAGCTGCCTATGACGACCGCAACACGGCCACGCGTGCCTGCGCCGGTGGCGGCACGCTGTCCACCGGCGTAGGCGGAGGGCTGGCCTGCCGCAGCACGGGCGAGGTCAAGCTCAAGGAATCGCTGTTCGCCCTGGATGGCGGCGGCCAGGTGCAACTGGTGGCGCAGGCCAAGGGGACGGATGCCACCTCGGTCAATGGCCGCCCGGCAGCGGTCGATCCGTATGCCCTGCTGCCCCAGATCTATACCTCGGTCAGTGGCCTGTCGGTACTCGACGGCGCCACCATGTGGGCTGGCCGGCGCGAGACCTCGGCCTTCCTGATGTCCTCGGGACTGCTTCCGCCCACCTCCCCGGCAATGCGCTTCGGCGTGGACAATGCACGCTTTGGCGATATCGCGCTCAATTACCAGTACACCGCGCGCAACGATCTCAATGGCGCCAACCTGCCTAGTTACCATTCGCTGCGCACCGCCCCCATCACGACCAACGAGAAAGGCTCGGTGCAACTCGGCTATACGCGGGTGGAAGCGCAGCCGCTGATCCAGCAGACCGGCAGCGCATGGTGGGTGTCGGCCATGCACGAGCAACAGGGCGTGCTCGCCGGGACCAATCGTTTCGGCATGCAGTTTGGCGAAGGCAGCCGTAATGCGCTGACTGGCTACACAGGCATGGGTCCTGCGTTGTCCCGAGTACGCCTGGCCGAATCGATGGAATGGAAGCAACGCTCCGGCCTGGGCCTGGCAGGCTCGGTCGAGTCCAGCATGCAGTTCGACCGCTCGCCGGTCGGAACGCTGCAATGGATAGCCACGCGCGTGCGTCCCGCCTACATCGCCAGCGAGCAGTTCAAGCTTACCTTCGAGGTGGCGCGTGACCAGATTTCCTCGGGTTTTGGCGCGAGCGGGCAACGCACCGCCCTGACCGTGGCGCCGACTTTCACGCTTGGCAAGGCGGCCGGCAATGCCAACCTGCGCGCTTTCTACACGTACAGCAAGGCCAGCGACGTGGATGGCATAGCGTTCGCCTCGCCGGCGGATACGTGGGCCTCGCAAACGTCCGGCTCCATCTTCGGCGTCCAGCTCAATCGGCGCTGGTAGCGGCCGGAGTGGCCGCCGGGCCAGGCGTCGGCCATGCCGCCGTTTGCTTCGCATGTGAACGGCCCGGCAGCGCTGCCGGCGCGCGCAGCAACCAGTGGAAGATCAGCGTGGCGCTCAACCCTCCCGCCAGTTGCGCCAGCATGAAGCCGGGCACATCGATGGCACGGATACCTGTGAAGGTTGCCGTCAACGCACAGGCAATGGTGAGTGCCGGGTTGGCAAAAGAGGTTGATGCTGTGAACCAGTAGCCAGCCGTGATATAGGCCGCCACGGCGAACGGAACCAGGCCGGGCCGGCTGCGTCCGGTACCGGTGGCCACGCTGATCAGGCCGAAGGTGGCCACGAACTCGCTCCACCACATCGATGTCCCGGTGCGGCTTTGTGCCGACCAGGCCAGCATCGGCTCGCCAAACATCGCATGCGCGCAGATGACGCCCGCGATGGCGCCAGCAGCCTGTACCAGCGCATAGCGCCACGCATCGCGTGCCGGCAGCGTGCCCTGTACCAATGCACAAAGGCTTACCACGGGGTTGAAATGACCGCCCGATACCGGTCCCAGCGCCAGCAGCAACGCGATGAGCCCACCCCCCGTGGCCAGCGAATTCGCCAGCAATGCCAGTGCGACATTGCCACCGGCCAGCTGCTGCGCGCGAATGCCGGAACCCACCACCACTGCAACCAGCAACGCTGTGCCCAAGGCTTCGGCCACCAGGCGCCTGGCCAGTGTGCTCGCAGGCACGGGTACGGCGCGTCCATGCGGTTCAGCGGTCATTACATCGTCGGGGTGCTTGCGCATCGGGTTTGCTTGGCATGGCCTGGAAACCGCCTCGGACATGGAATCAGTCCTCGCCGCGGGAGCGCGCAGTGTTCGTTTTTCGTCTTCCGGCGTCAATGCACGCGCGGCTAGTTTTGAATGAACTGGTGGTATCGAATGCGCGGCGTGTTTTGCCAGATGGCTACCCGCACGGCACGGATACGAAGCGTGCAATGATGAAATTCGGAGGTCAGGCTGAAATGCGGAAGCCGGAATTCAGGGGTATTTGGCGCAATGCCGATAATCGCGGGTGCGATAGCATTGGTCGAGGAAATTGTGCCTAAACAATAGGCGGTGACAGTGGACAAAGCAAGGGCGTAGCGGGCGTCTGGCGATAGCCATGCGAGGACTGGAAAGGACGTCCATGCCCCCGTTTGCGCGTGGGCATACAGGACAGCCGGAGCAGGGAGACAACGCGCCCATGGCCTTCTTCGCCACCGTGCGGCGGCACATGGGAATGCCAATACGGCGAAGCGCATCGCATCTTATGCGTCGGTAAAAAATGAACACCGGCAAATGAAAAAAGCCCAAGACCTTTTCAGATCTTGGGCTTTTTCGTAATGCTGGTGGCCTGGGACGGAATCGAACCGCCGACACAAGGATTTTCAATCCTCTGCTCTACCGACTGAGCTACCGGGCCAAAGAAGCGAAATCATAGCAGCGCATTTTGAATCAGTCAAGCGCTGCGCGCATCACCGCATCATTGTTCTGCTGGCTCCGGCTTATTGCGGCCGAGTTCCACGCCGAGTTGCTTGAGCTTGCGGTACAGGTGGGTACGTTCGAGGCCGGTTTTCTCGGCGACGCGGGTCATGCTGCCGTGTTCGCGCAGCAAGTGGTATTCGAAATAAGCGCGCTCAAACAGGTCGCGCGCCTCGCGCAGCGGCATATCGAAGGAGAAGTGCATCTCCGCTTCGGGTAGCCGTTGCGGGGCGCCATTGGCGCTTTCCGCGGCGCTTTCCGCCACTACCGCCGCGATGCCTTCACCACTGCCGTTCGCGGGCAATGCCGTGCCGGCGGCCACGCCTGCGCGTGGCCGCTCGACGCCGCGTGCCAGGCCCTGCTCGACCGCCGACAGCAGCTTTTGCAAGGCAATAGGCTTCTCGAGGAAATTGAGCGCGCCAATCTTGGTCGCCTCCACCGCGGTATCGATGGTGGCGTGCCCCGACATCATGATGACGGGCATGGAGAGCAGGCCCTGGGCCGACCACTCCTTGAGCAGCGTGACGCCGTCGGTATCGGGCATCCAGATGTCAAGCAGCACCAGATCCGGCGTATTGCCGGCACGGTACTCGCGCGCCTTCTGCGCGTTTTCTGCCACTTCGACCACATGGCCTTCGTCGCTGAGGATTTCCGAGAGCAACTCCCGGATACCCATTTCGTCGTCGACTACGAGGATGGTTGCCATACTTCCCCTCTTGACCCTACCGCGGCTTGCCGGGTTCGGGGCCGCACATTGACTATGCCAGTTTAACGAACAGGATGGAGATCTGTGCCCCGATGATCTCGGTGCCCTCCATGCGATTGCGCAACTCGATGCGTGCGCCGTGTTCGTCAATGATCTTCTTCACCATTGCGAGCCCGAGGCCGGTTCCCTTGGCCTTGGTGGTCACATACGGTTCGAACGCGCGACTAAGGATGCGCGGGGCGAAACCAGGACCGTTATCCGCAATGGTGAGCTTGACGGCCTGCCGGTCTTCGCCGGYAGAATCTTTGTATTCTACAGTCTCGGTGTGCAGAGCGATATGGGGCGCCATTCTGGCCGCCGAAACGTTGTCCGACACGGCATCCTGCGCGTTTTGCAGCAGGTTGTGAATCACCTGGCGCAACTGGGTCGGATCGCCCTTGATTTCAGGCAGGCTGGCAGCCAGCGACGGATGGATCACCGCATGCTCGTGGGGGCCGGTGTCGTCGATGCCGTAGAGGTGCAGCACTTCCGCCACCAGGCCGTTGATCTGCAGTGACTGCAGCAGCGCTGGCGGCGTGCGCGCGTAGTCGCGGAAGTCGTCGACCATGCGCTTCATGGCCTGCACCTGGTTGACGATTGTGGTGGCGCCGCGCTTGAGCACGTCCACGTCGTGGCCTTCCAGCTTTGGCGAGAGCTTCATCTGCAGGCGCTCGGCCGAGAGCTGGATCGGGGTCAGCGGGTTCTTGATCTCGTGCGCAAGGCGCCGCGCCACTTCGCCCCAGGCCACGGAGCGTTGAGCGGAAATCACATCCGAGATATCGTCGAACACCACCACGTAGCCGGGCTCGCCTTGCTCGTCGCCCCGTCCGCCGGGCAGGCGCGCGCCGCGCACCAGCAGCGTGAGCGGTTGTTCCTCATCGCCCTGCGGCAGTTCGATCTGCTTTTGCCAGTGCTGCGCGCCACCCAGCATTTCACTGGTGGTCTGCTCCGAAAAGGCCTGCCGCACGATGTCGCCGAATGCGCCGAGCACCGGGATGCTGTCGATGGGCTGTCCCAGCGCGCCGGCGAAGGGCTGGCGGAAAATGCGCTCGGCGCCGGGATTGGCGGTGATCAGGACGAAGCGGCGGTCGAACACAAACACGCCGGCGGTGAGGTTCTGCAGCACGCTTTCGAGATACGCCGTCGATTTTTCGAGCGCGCTGCGGTTCTGTTCCACCGCGATGCGCGCTTCCGAGAGCTGGCGCGTCATCATGTTGAACTGCTGTGTCAGCATGCCGAGCTCGTCACGGCTCTTGAGTTCGCGCTTGGGCGAGAGATCGCCCTCTGCCACTTCCTTGGTCCCTTGCAACAGCATCAGCAGCGGCCGCGCCAGCTGGCCGCCGAGCAGCAGCGCCAGCATCACGGCAATGAACACCGCCAGGAACAGCGTGAGCGTGAGCGTGCCGATATACATCTTGCGCAGGCCGGTACGGCCAAGCGCCTTCTCCTGGTACTCCTGGTAGRCCCGCTGGACTTCGTCGGCATTGCGCGCCAACGCCGCCGGCACCGGATGCACGACTTGCAGATAGCGTTCCTCGCGCACCGTGTCGCCCACCAGCCCGAAGCCGGAAGAAGCCGCGTCTTCCGGGCGGCGTTCCACGGCCAGCCCCGAGCCCGCCCAGCGGCTGGCTGCATTCAGGGGCTGCTTTGCCGCCGGGCCGCTGGCGCTTTCCGCGAGGGTTTGCGCATTGGTCTGCGCGGTGGGCGCGGGGCCAAGCGGCACAATGACGCGCAGCCGGTACAAGTGGCCGCCATCGGTTCGTTCGGGCTTGTGGCGGCCGTCCACCACCGGATCGGAGCCACCCTCCACCGCGGCGTAGCCGCCGGCCAGCCGCGCCTGCTCGGCCAGCACGCCGGAAGGCAGGTCGGGCACCAGCGAGGCATAGTTGCTCGAGGCGGTGGCGATCACACGGCCGCTGCCGGTAAAGATGGCGGCTTCCTGCACGCCGTATTGCTCGCGCAACCGGTTGAGCTGCAGCGAGGTGGCGACATTCGACGAGCTGGCGATCTGGTCGGCCATCAGCCGCGCCTTGCCTTGCAGGTCGGACAGCGAACTGTCGATGGTCGAGCGTCCAAGATTCAGGCCGGCCTCGAGCGCGGTTTCCACGCGCACATCGAACCAGGACTCGATGCTGCGCGAGACGAACTGCAGCGACACCAGGTAGATCAGCACGCCGGGCAGCACGCCCACCACGCCGAAGAACACCGCGAGCTTGGTCATCAGCCGCGTGCCGAACTTGCCGCGGCGGTAGCGCAGCCACAAGGTCAGCGCCAGCGCCCCGATGATCAGCACCAGCAGGATGCCGATCACCAGGTTGATCTTGAACAGCAGCGTGAAATACCGGTCGAAGAATTCCGTATTGGCCGAGGCGCCTGCCAGCAGCGCTACCAGCACCAGTGCCAGGAACACGATGATGCCGGCCACGACGCGGTAAAGCACGCGCCGGAAACGGCTGTCCCAAAGGCTGGGGGCGGTGCTCATGGCTGGCCCGCGGCCGGCTGCACCAGGGTATTGGGGGAGAGCACGGTCGATACGGTCTGCGCGAACGGTACCGCGCGCGTTTCGCCGGCCACTGCCGCGGACGCGGCGGATGCCGGTCCTGGCACGGGGGGCGGCACCGGTACTGGCAACACCGGCGGTGGCGTGGGCGCGGGGGGCTGCGGGAACTCGGTGGGTACAGTGAAATTAAAGCGGCGCCATTCCGATGCCAGGTTCCATTCGCGCGTATTGACGGCGTTGATCTGGAACGGCTTGGGCAGTTGCGTCAGGTCCAGGCGCATGCGCGTTTCGGCCTGGTAGGTCTCGCCCGGCTTGACCATATTGCGCTCGAACACGCGCCAGCCACGCACGCGCTGGATGAATTGCAGCGCGCCCTTTAGCCGCATGAACGGCAGCTGCAGGCCGCCGGTGGAAACGCGGTACTGCCGCGTGAGCGGATGGTAGGACAGCCGCACGCTGCGGCTGGCATTGACCGGTTTTTCATCGAACCAGTACCAGCGCGGACGGGTGAGCTGGAAATCGACCACGAAATACAGAGAGATACCTTTGTTCAGCGCGTCTTCGAGCGGTGGCGGCAATTCGAAATCGAAGCTCGCGGCAAGATCGAAGCCGCCGTCCTGGTACTCGATGCGCGCTTCGTTGACTTCGATGCCATCGGCGCGCGCCGCTCCCGACAACACCATCAGTGCCATCAGCACGCACAGCATGATCGCCGACGCAAGCCGCCAGGCTGCCAGCCAGGTACGCGCCTTGCGCGCGGCGCCGACTATTGCACTACCTGCCGCCACGGGCACGTACGCACTGTCGTCAGGGACGCGAAGGACGAACAAGCGAAGCGGGCTCGGCATTGGGATCGATACGGATCGGTCAGGGTCGTTTCTGGAAGCGGGCGTAGAAGAAGCCATCGTGGTCGGTGGGCAGGCCTTCCTGGCTGGCATTGCCGCCGCCGGCCACCTGGTCCTTGTTGCCAGGCAGCATCTGGCCGGGTGCCTGCAATCGTATCGCATCTGGTAGCTGTGCACCAAACCAGCGCGCCTGCTCTTCCCCCTCCGTTGGGAAAATAGAACAGGTGACATAAACCAGGATGCCGCCCGGCTTGAGCAGGCTCCAGAGCTGCGACACGATGCGCCGTTGCTCGGTCACCAGGCGGGGAATGTCCACCTCGCGGCGCAGCCAGCGGATATCCGGATGGCGGCGCACGATGCCCGAAGCGGAACAAGGCACGTCGGCGAGGATGCGATCGTATTGGCGGTTATCCCACCAGTCCTGCGGGCGGCTCGCGTCGCCCACTACCACGGTGGCTTGCTGACCCAGGCGCGCGAGGTTCTCGTCGATGCGCGTGGCACGCTGGCCATCGCTCTCGAGCGCCGTCACCTCGACCTTGGCCAATTCCAGGATGTGGCCGGTCTTGCCGCCGGGCGCTGCGCAGGCATCGAGCACGCGCTGACCGTCGGCAAGGTCCAGCAGCGGCGCGGCCAGTTGCGCGCCTGCGTCCTGCACCGAAACGTCTCCCTCGGCAAAGCCGGGGATCTGCGACACGGGAAACGCGCGCACCAGCCTGACCGCCTGCGGACCGATGGCCACGCCAGCCATGCCGGCGTTGGCCACGCGCTTGAGATACTCGGCGACCGTGACCCGCGCGGTATTGACGCGCAGGGTCATGGGCGGACGCACGTTGGCGCTTTCGGCCAGCGCGGTCCACTGGTCCGGGTAAGCCTTGCGCAGCGCGTCCAGCCACCATGCGGGCAGGTTCCAGCGCGCCTCGTCGTCCTGGCGCACTTCGGCCARCAGCGCCTTGCGCTCGCGCAGGAAACGGCGCAGCACGGCGTTCACCAGCCCGCGCGCATGAGCCGTCTTGGGCTCGGAGGCGGCGGCGCTGACGGCCTGGTCCACCACGGTGAACTCCGTATAGCCGCCCTCACCCTGCTCATCCTCGACCAGCAGCGCCAGGGCCACCGCCAGCAGCGAATCCACCAGCGCGCCGGGCGGCCGGGTCACCAGTTTGGTGACCAGCGCGCGCGCCGTGCCGAACTGGCGCATGGTACGGTAAGCCAGGTCCTGCAAGGCGCCGCGCGTGGCCGCGTCGCGCACGCGGTCCAGGCGGTATTGCGCGGCGGCGTTGTCGATGGCCAGCGGCAGCGCGCTGCCTTCGTTGACGCCGCGTACGGCGGCCGCGGCGGCGAGCATCTGGAAGGCGAGTGATTCGTGTGGCAGGCGCATGACAGTGAGGCAGTGAGACGGTAACGCGGGGTGGCAAAGGCAAGCCGCAAGCGGCGTGGACTGGCGGCAAGGCCGGGCGGGGCCGGAAAAAACACTGCCCGCCGCTTCGAAGGGAAGCACGGCGGGCAGTTTACCCTGTATGTGCCCAGGGCCGGCTTTTTTGCGCCCGGCTGGCCGGCGCCTGGAGCAACGGGACGGCTTGAACCGACCCTAAACCGGGTAGACGCCGGTCTGGGCCATCTGCATCAGCCGTGCCACGCGCTCCTCGGTGGCCGGGTGGGTCGAGAACAGGTTGGCGATGCCGCTGCCCGAGAGCGGGTTCATGATCATCATCTGCGCGGTCGCGGGGTGCGCTTCCGCGGTCTGGAAGGGAATGYCCTGGGCATAGCGGTGGATCTTGTCGAGCGCCATCGCCAGCGCCTGAGGATCGCCGCTGATCGTGGCGCCGCCACGGTCGGCCTCGAACTCGCGGGCGCGCGAGATCGCCATCTGGATCAGCGAGGCCGCCAGCGGCGCCAGGATTGCCACGGCGATGCTGGCGATGGGATTGGAGCGGTTGCCGTTCTCGTCGCGCCCGCCGAAGAACATGGCGAAGTTGGCCAGTGCGGCAATCGCGCCGGCCATGGTGGCGGCAATGGTCGAGATCAGGATGTCGCGGTGCTGCACGTGGGCCAGCTCGTGCGCCATCACGCCGCGCAGCTCGCGCTCCGACAGCACGCGCAGGATGCCGGTGGTGGCGGCGACGGCCGCATGCTCAGGATTACGGCCGGTGGCAAAGGCATTGGGCGCGTCCTCGTTGATCAGGTACACGCGCGGCATCGGCAACTGGGCGCGCTGCGCCAGCTCCTGCACCATGCCATAGAACTGCGGCGCCGTGCTCGCGTCGACTTCCTGCGCGTTGTACATGCGCAGGACCATCTTGTCCGAGAACCAGTAAGAGAAGAAGTTCATGCCCAGCGCCATGATCAGCGCGAACATCATGCCGCTGCGGCCGCCGATCATGCCGCCGATGACGATGAACAGCGCCGTGATGRCTGCCATCAGCATGAAGGTCTTGACCCAGTTGAACATTGTCGTGATCTCCGAAAAAATCATCCTCGCGCGCGCACCCGGTGGCCGGGCTGGCCAGGCCTGCGAAGCGCGACGCGGTGATGATTAGATGGTACCCCTGGGCGGAAATTCAACCGTGGGGTGCCTAAAAATAGAGCAATACCACAGTTAGCGACGCCTTCGGCCGTTTGTCCGCCAGCGGGGGCTCAGCGCTGAGCCAGCGCCAGGCGGACACCCAGCCCGATGAACGCGGCGCCAACAATGCGATCCAGCCAGCACTTTAGCCGGGGCGCCTCGCTAGCGCGGCGGGTCAGGGTGCCCGCCATCCATGCGACCAGGCCGTTCCAAAGCGTCGACATCAGCACCATGACGCCGCCCAGTGCCAGGAATGCCAGGGCCTGATGTCCGGCATGACGGTCGACGAACTGCGGAAAGAAGGAAATGAAGAACAGGATCACCTTCGGATTCAGCACATTGGTCAGGAAGCCCTGCATGAACAAGGCGCGCAGGCCGTGCGTACCCGGTTGCGCGGCGGGGGCCGCGCTTGCCTCCCGGGGCGCCGATTGCTGCCAGATGAGGCGCAGCCCCAGCCACACCAGATAGGCCGCGCCGGCAAACTTGATCACGGTAAAGGCAGTGGCCGACGCCGCCAGCAGGGCGGTCAGGCCAAAGGCGATGGCCAGCGAGTGCACGCAGCAGCCGGCGCTGACGCCGAGCGCCGAGACCACGCCCGCCGCCCTGCCCTGCGCCACGCTGCGCCCGACGATGTAGGCGGTGTCCGGTCCGGGTGTCACATTGAGCAGCAACACAGCGCCGACGAACAGGGGGAAGTCAGTAATACCGAGCATGGGATTCCTGGCTGCTGGATTGGCAATGGCGGGCAGGCGCCGGTTATGCCGTGCCTTCCGGCACGGCGCAGCGGGTGCCAGCCGGCAGCGGCATGCCCTGCAGGAACTGCTGGGCCGGCAGCCTGCGGCCGCCCGGCTTCTGCAGCTCGGCCACGCGCAGCGCGCCCTCACCGCAGGCGATCACCACGCCGTCGGCATCCGCGGCCAGCACTGTGCCCGGCGCCTGCCGCAGACCGGGCACGGCCTCCGTCGCCTGGGCCTGCCAGCACTTGATGACGGTCTGGCCGACCTGCACGGTGGCGCCTGGGAAGGGATTGAAGGCGCGCACCTGGCTGGCCAGTGCCGTGGCCGGGCGGCGCAGGTCCAGCGGCGCTTCTTCCTTGGCGATCTTTTCGGCATAGGTGACGCCCTCGGCAGGCTGCGGCGTGCCGGGCAGCGGCTGGCCAGCGGCGAGCCGGCGCAGCGCGTCCACCACCATGCGGCCGCCCAGCGCGGCCAGCGTGTCGTGCAGCGTGCCGGTGGTGTCGTCGGGCCCGATCGGCACCGTTTCGCCCTGGATCATCGCGCCGGTATCCAGGCCTTCGTCCATCTGCATCAGCGTGATGCCGGTTTGCGCGTCGCCGGCCTCGATGGCGCGATGGATGGGCGCCGCGCCGCGCCAGCGCGGCAGCAGCGAGGCATGGATATTGAGGCAGCCGTGGCGCGGCAACGCCAGCACCTCGGCTGGCAGGATCAGGCCGTAGGCGGCCACTACCATGACGTCCGGCGCAAGCTGCGCCAGCGTATCCACCGCGGCGCCGGCTTCCTCCGGGTACTTACCGTTGCGGCGCAGGGACCGCGGCTGCAGCACCGGGCCCAGACCATGCTCCAGCGCGTACTGCTTGACGGGGCTGGCCTGCAGCTGCATGCCGCGGCCCGCCGGGCGGTCGGGCTGGCTGAGCACGGCCACGACGGGGAAGCCGGCCTCATGGATGGCCTGGAGCGCCACGCGGGCGAATTCGGGCGTGCCGGCAAAGGCTACGCGCAGCGCTTGGGTTGGGCTTGCGGCTTGGGACATGGCGCGCTCCGGCATAAAGCGGCACCGGCCGCATCAGCGGCCGGCAACTTGATTCATCGGGAAGGCAATACGATAGCAGACCGGTGCCGGGGCGTCCGGGCGCGGCTACCTTACATGCGGGTGCGTTCGCGCTTGTGCAGCTTGACCAGCTTGGACTTGATACGCTGAAGCTTGAGCGGTGACAGGTACTCGACGAAGRCCTTGCCCTTGAGGTGATCCATCTCGTGCTGGATACACACGGCCAGCAGATCGTCGGCTTCGATCTCGAAGCTCTCGCCCTTTTCGTTGAGGGCTCGCACGCGCACATGGTCCGGGCGTTCCACGCGGTCGTAGACCTCGGGCACCGACAGGCAGCCCTCTTCCGATACCTTGCGGGTCTCGCTGGACCAGACGATTTCCGGGTTGATGAAGACTTGCAGCGCGTCGCGGGTTTCGGAGATGTCGATCACCACCACCTGCTCGTGCACGTCCACCTGGGTTGCGGCCAGGCCGATGCCCGGTGCTTCGTACATGGTCTCGGCCATGTCCTGCACCAGCTTGCGGATGCGGTCGTCCACCACGGCAACCGGTTTTGCCACGGTATGCAGGCGGGGATCGGGGTAGGTCAGGATATCGAGTTTAGCCATGATGCTGGGGCGCAACGCCTGCCGCTCACACATGTGACCCGCGCGTTGCGGCTACGGGTGTTTACATGCAGAATCGGGGCGCAAGTACAAAAATTCAAGGCGCGCCGCAACAGGCACGCTCTCCAGGGTCAATCCGGCTGTTCTGCCAGCCGGTTCGAGAAAATGCGCGATCTTACCAAAGAACACCAGGCGGCGCCGGGCCGCAGGCTGCACGCGTTTGCCCGATTGATGTTGTGTGCGGCTGGCATCACTGCCGCCGCCGGGGCGCCAGTCCATGCCGCTGAGCTTACCGTCACCCCTGCCCAGCTGGCCCAGGCCACTGTCACCGGGCAGCAAGGCATACCCGCCACCGACCTGGCACCGGACGCGCCACAGCAGTACGTGGTGCGCGGTGGCGACACGCTCTGGGGCATATCGGGCCGCTTCCTGCGCCAGCCCTGGCGCTGGCCCGAGCTGTGGGGCATGAACCGGCAGCAGATCCACAATCCTCACCTGATCTATCCCGGCCAGGTCCTGTACCTGATTCAGCGCGACGGACGCGCCTGGCTCTCGACCAGCCCGGACGCCGGCGGCACGGTGCGCCTCACGCCGGGCGTGCGCGGCGAGGGTGGCCCGGAAGGCGCCATCGCCAGCATTCCCGCCAAGGACATCGAGTCCTTCCTGATCCGCCCGCTGGTGGTGGACCAAGGCACGCTGGAGACCTCGGCGCGCATCTTCGCCCTGCCCGAGTCGCGGGTCTACCTGGCCATGGGCGACATCGCCTATGCGCGCGGCATCGCCCCGCCCGAGGCGGTGATCGGCAGCGACTGGCAGGCCTTCAAGCCGGTCAAGCCGATCAAGGACCCCGTCAGCGGTGTTGTGCTGGGCTACGAGGCCGAATACCAGGGCAATGTCCGCGTGTCGCGCCATCCGGAAGGCTTCGACGCGGTGACCACCATCAAGGTGACACAGGCGCAGCAGGAGATGGGCACCGGCACCTTGCTGATGCCCCAGCCCGCGCGCGAGCCGGTGCGCTATGTGCCCCGCGCCCCGGAAGTCGCGCTCGATGGCCGCATCGCGGCGGTCTATGGCGGCGTGCAGTTTGGCGGCGCCAAGCAGGTGGTGGTGCTCAACCTCGGCACCACCGCGGGCCTTGAGCCAGGCCACGTGGTTGCGCTTTCCCGCGCCGGCCAGTTGGTGCCCGATCGTACCGACGGCAATCGCCCCATCCTGCTGCCCGACGAGCGCTACGGCCTGGCCTTCGTGTTCCGGGTGTTCCCCGGTGTGGCCTATGCCCTGGTCACCGATGCCACGAACGCGATCGAGGTTGGCGACCGCGTGACCTCGCCACGTTGACCAGGCCAGCAGCAGCCTGCGCCGGTCCGGTGCAGGCGCCGGCCACCACGCGCGACGCCGCGGACATCGAGGCGTGGCTGCGGCTGACGGGCGCGCGCGGCCTCGGTACGGGCGCCCTGCGCCAGTTGCTGGCCGTCTTCGGGCTGCCGCGGCAACTGCTGGCGCAGAGCGTCAGCGCGCTGGCGGCGGTCATCCCCGAGAAGCAAGCGAGCGCCTTGCTGGCCCCGCCCGACGCTACCACCATGGCGCTGGTCGAGCGTACCGTGGCCTGGGCCGCCGAGCCCGGCAACCATGTGGTGACGCTGGCCGACGCAGCCTATCCCCGCCCCTTGCTGGACCTTTCCGACCCCCCGCTGGTGCTGTACATCAAAGGCCGGCTGGACGCGCTTGGCGCTCCGGCCGTCGCCATGGTCGGTGCGCGCAGCGCCACGGTGCAGGGCGTGGAAGATGCGCGGCGCTTCGCCCGCGTGCTGTCCGATGCCGGGCTGGCCGTGGTGTCGGGGCTGGCGCTGGGGATCGATGGCGCTGCCCATGACGGCGCGCTGGCGGGCATCGGCGGCACCGTGGCGGTGATCGGCACGGGTGCCGACCTGGTCTATCCCGCCCGCCATCGCGAGCTGGCCCACCGCATTGCCACCCATGGCGCCATCGTCAGCGAGTTTCCGCTCGGCGCGCCGGGGCGCAGTCATCATTTCCCCCAGCGCAACCGCATCATCGCGGCGCTGGCGCGCGGCGTGCTGGTGGTGGAGGCGGCGGCGCGCTCGGGGTCGCTGATCACGGCGCGGCTGGCCGCCGAAATAGGGCGCGAGGTCTACGCCATTCCCGGCTCGATCCATGCGCCGCTGTCCAAGGGCTGCCACCTGCTGATACGCCAGGGCGCCAAGCTGGTGGAAACCGCGCACGATGTGCTGGAGGAACTCGGTTGGGGCGGCGCCGGTGTCCGGACCGTGTTGCCTGCGCCGATGCCGGCACTGGACGATGTCCTCGGCCTCACGCTTACCCACGATCCCGTCACGCTCGATGCACTGTGCGCCCGCACCGCCCTGCCACCCGAGCAGGTGGCAGCCGTCCTGCTGAACCTGGAACTGGCGGGCGCCGTGGAGCGGCTGCCGGGCAATTTCTATCGCCGGGTAAGCTAGTGGGTGCCGCAAGGCCGGTCGAAGCACGGTTTTCCCCGCGACCGCTACAATCAAACGATTTCCCGTGCCTGAAAAGGCTCATGTTTATCCCGCCATGACCGTTTACTTTCCGGAGCAGGACCCGGGCGCGATCGCCCAGGCGCTGGCAGCGCGTCCGCAAGGCCGCCTGGTCGCGTGCCTGTGCGCGGCCTGGTGCGGCACCTGCGAGACCTACCAGGAGGCGTTCACATCCCTGGCGGCGCGCTTTTCCGGCGATTGCTTCGTGTGGATCGATATCGAAACCCATGCCGACCGGCTGGGCGACCTCGACATCGACAACTTTCCCACGGTGCTGGTGCAGCCGGCCGCAGGGGGCCGGCCGCAGTTCTACGGTACGCTGTTGCCGCATATCGAGGTGCTTGAGCGTATGCTGGCGCGCGGCGCCGCCATGCCGGTGGCGGCCGGGGCCGAGGTGCCGGAAGTGCTGGACTGGCTGGCGCAGGGTGCCGGCGACGGCCTGGATTCGCATTGAAAAAAGAACCGACAGCAACCGCACCGGGCCTGGCCCGCATGCTGGCAACGGCTGTTTGACGAAGGCGCCGGCGGCGTGCTTGCTTGCACCGCCGTCGGAACCGCGCTTATTATTGGCGCCTCAAAGCCCCGAGCTCGCTGTTTACATATAGTGCAGAGCCCTTAGTGGCAATAATTCGCAGGCCGCCAGAGTGCGGCCAGCAAGGACCCGATCCATGTCAAAAGCCCTCATCATCGCGGAAAAGCCATCGGTTGCTGCCGATATAGCCCGTGCCCTCGGGGGCTTTACCAAGCATGACGAATACTTCGAAAGTGATGATTACGTACTTTCGTCGGCCGTCGGCCACCTGGTTGAGATTGCCGCCCCGGACGAATACGAGGTCAAGCGAGGCAAGTGGAGCTTCGCCAACCTGCCGGTGATTCCCCCGCACTTCGATTTGCGCCCGATCGCCAAGACCGAATCGCGCCTGAAGGTGCTCAATCGCCTGATCAAGCGCAAGGATGTCACCGCCCTGGTCAACGCCTGCGACGCGGGGCGCGAAGGGGAGCTGATCTTCCGCCTGATCCAGCAGCATGCCAAGGCCAAGCAGCCGGTGCAGCGCCTGTGGCTGCAGTCGATGACGCCGCAGGCAATCCGCGACGGCTTCGCGCGCCTGCGCGACGACGCCGACATGATGCCGCTGGCCGATGCCGCGCGCTGCCGCTCCGAGGCCGACTGGCTGGTGGGTATCAACGGCACGCGCGCCATGACCGCCTTCAACAGCAAGGGCGGCGGCTTCTTCCTGACCACAGTTGGCCGGGTGCAGACCCCTACCCTGTCGATCGTGGTGGAGCGCGAGGAGAAGATCAAGAAGTTTGTCCCGCGCGATTACTGGGAAGTGCGCGCCGAGTTCATCGCCGCCGCCGGCCTGTACGAAGGGCGCTGGTTCGATCCCAAGTTCAAGAAGAACGAGTTCGATCCCGAGGCGCGCGAGTCGCGCCTGTGGAGCGAGGCCGAAGCCAAGAGCATCGTGGCGGCCTGCCGTGACAAGACCGGCACCGTCACCGAAGAGTCCAAGCCTTCCACGCAGCAGTCGCCGGCGCTGTTCGACCTGACCACGCTGCAGCGCGAGGCCAACTCGCGTTTCGGTTTCTCGGCCAAGAACACGCTTGGCCTGGCGCAGGCGCTGTACGAAAAGCACAAGGTGCTGACCTACCCGCGTACCGACGCGCGCGCGCTGCCAGAGGACTACATGGACACGGTCAAGCAGACCATGGACATGCTTGCCGAGAGCTCGCCCAACTACCTGCCGCATGCCAAGAAGGTGCTGGCGAGCGGCTGGGTCAAGCCGAACAAGAAGATCTTCGACAACAGCAAGATCAGCGATCACTTCGCTATCATCCCGACGCTGCAGGCCCCGAAGAACCTCTCGGAGCCGGAGCAGAAGCTGTATGACCTGGTGGTGCGCCGCTTCCTGGCGGTGTTCTTCCCGGCGGCCGAGTTCCAGGTCACCACGCGGATTACCGAAGTGGCCGGCCATCATTTCAAGACCGAGGGCAAGGTCCTGGTCAATCCGGGCTGGCTGGTGGTCTATGGCCGCGAAGCCCAAGGCGACGACGCCAACCTGGTGGCGGTGGCCAAGGACGAGCGCGTCAAGGTCGACAAGGTCGACAGCTTTGGCCTGACCACCAAGCCGCCGGCGCGATACAACGAAGCCACGCTGCTCTCCGCCATGGAAGGCGCAGGCAAGCTGGTGGACGACGACGCGCTGCGCGAGGCCATGGCCGGCAAGGGCCTGGGCACGCCAGCCACGCGCGCGGCCATCATCGAAGGCCTGCTCGCCGAGAAATACCTGGTGCGCGAGGGCCGCGAACTGATCCCCACCGCCAAGGCCTTCCAGCTGATGACGCTGCTGCGAGGCCTGGGCGTGCTCGAACTGACCCAGGCTGAGCTGACCGGTGAATGGGAGCACAAGCTGTCGCAGATCGAGCGCGGCGGCCTCAAGCGCGACGAGTTCATGCGCGAGATCGCGCAGATGACGCAGCAGATTGTCAAGCGCGCCAAGGAGTACGACAGCGACACCATCCCGGGCGACTACGCCACGCTGGCCACGCCGTGCCCGCAGTGCGGCAGCCAGGTCAAGGAGAACTACCGCCGCTTTGCCTGCACCGCTTGCGAGTTCTCGATCAGCAAGATCCCGGGCGGCCGCCAGTTCGAGATCGACGAGGTCGAAGAGCTGCTGCTGAAGAAGGAAATCGGTCCGCTGCAAGGCTTCCGCAGCAAGATGGGCCGGCCCTTCGCCGCCATCCTGAAGCTGGGCAAGGACGACGAAGGCCATTACAAGATGGAATTCGACTTCGGCCAGAACGACGACGATAACGATGGCGAGCCGGTCGATTTCAGCGGCCAGGAACCGGTTGGCACCTGTCCCAAGTGCAGTGGCTCGGTGTTCGAGCATGGCATGAAGTACGTGTGCGAGAACTCGGTTGCCAGTCCCAAGTCTTGCGACTTCACGACTGGCAAGATCATCCTGCAGCAGGAGATCTCGCGCGAGCAGATCGGCAAGCTGCTGGGCGCGGGACGCACGGATTTGCTGACGGGATTCAAGTCATCGCGCACCGGGCGCAATTTCAAGGCCTTCCTGGTCAAGCAGCCTGATGGCAAGATCGGCTTCGAGTTCGAAGCCCGCGAGCCCAAGGCAGGTGCGAAGACGGCTGCCAAGACCGCTTCCGCCAAGGCGGGCGGCGAGGACGTTCAGGACGCTGAAACGGCGAGCAAGGCCAAGGCACCAGCCAAGAAGGCGGCTGCCGTGAAGAAGGCGCCCGCAGCCAAGAAGGCCGCAGCCAAGGCGCCGGCGGCCAAGCGTGCTACCGGCAAGTCGCGCGCCGGCGGCGAGGCCACCGCCGACGCCGAGGAGTGAGCCGCCGCGGAACCGGCTTCGCGCCGGTTCCGCGAATCCTGTCCTTGCGCCAGTCTCGATCCTTTACTGATCGTTGCCGCGGATCTTGCCTTCTTCCAGCAGGAAGTCGATAAAGGCGCGGACCTTGGTCGGCAGGAACTTGCGGCTGGGATAGACCACGCTGACATCGCGCCGAGGCAGTCGGTATTGCTGGAGGATGTGCGTCAACCGCCCTGATTCGATATTCGGCCGCGCCAGATAGGCAGACAGCATCGCCACCCCCATATCGGCCAGCGCCGCCTGGTGCGCCAGCTCGGCATTGCTGCACAGCAGGCCAGGCCGGATCGGCACCGTCACCTCGCCCTCCGGCCCCGACAGCGTCCATTCATGCTCCGCGGTGGGAATCCGCATCGCGATACAGCGGTGGTTGGCCAGTTCGTGCGCGTGGCGCAGCGGCGGGTGCTGGCGCAGATAGCCTGGCGAGGCGCACAGGATGATCTCTGCCGAGATCAGCGGGCGCGCCACCAGGTGCGAGCCCAACCCCAGGTCAGACAACACCACGCCTACGTCGCGGCCCTCTTCCACGATATCGACGATACGGTCCGATAAGAGCACATCGAACACCACTTCGGGGTACAGGGCCTGAAAACGCGCCAGCGTGGCCGGGAGCAGGTGCAGGCCGAACATCACCGGCGCCACCAGCCGCAGTGTGCCCGAGAGCGACTGGCTGCGCGCCGTCACTACCGATTCGGCCTCCTCCACGTCTTCCAGGATCTGCTGGCAACGCTGCAGGTAGGTTTCGCCGGCGTCGGTCAGCGACAGGCTGCGGGTAGTGCGATTGAGCAGCCGGGTGCCCAGGTGGCTCTCCAGGTCGGCCACATAACGCGTCACCACCGCATTGGACATTTCCAGTTGTTGCGCTGCACGAGCAAAGCTGCCCAGCTCGACCACTTTGGAAAAGACGCGCATCGATTGCAGCCGGTCCATGACATAGTCTCCAGTCTTGCCCGCGAACTTTTACGAGAAGTGGGTTATTTATTGTTAAAACTACAACTAATCATTGTCGGGGGCAATCTTTATTCATATCAGGGAAATACCTAATATGGAGCCATCGGATGCCGCATTGCAGCGAAGGCTGCTGAGAAGACAAGGCATCCTGCCTGTGGAAAGGACTCAATCATGAAAAACCAACGTTACGCCCTGATCGCCGCTGCCGCCACGCTCGCCGCTGCCCTGACCGCCGCGCCCGCTTTCGCCAAGACCGGCAAGTTCGACCCCTATACCGATGGCGCCCGCGCCACCCAGACCTCGGTTTACAGCAACGGCGGCAGGGCCGGCAAGTTTGACAGCTTCACCGACGGTGCCCGCGCCGGCAAGTTCGACGCATTCACCGATGGCGCCCGCGCCGGCAAGTTCGACCCGTACACCGACGGCGCCAAGGCCGGCAAGTTCGACGTGTTCAGCGACGGCGCAGCAAGCCTGTAAGGCCGCTGGCCAGCCGGCAGGCATCGTCTCTGCCGGCGGTTTTCACCCCTTTCGGCTGATCTCCACAGGCCGACGGGGAGGGAGCGGAAGCTCTCTCCCCGTACTAACCGGAGGACATGCCCGTACCGCGCCGGTACGGGCATGTTTGTTTTTGGGCACCTCATTGTCCGGCATTGCCCCTGCCCTACTATCCCGTCCGCGTGGTGTCCTGCTACGGACGTAGCCTGCAGGTGATGCATCATACGCCCCGATGCTCATCCCTTGCCTTGTCCTCTTTCCTGAAATCTCTGCTGACGGGCCTCGCGGGCATAAAAAAACGGGCCGCGAATGGCCCGTTTTCCTGCCGGCATTGCACACCGGCCGCCTGCGCGCGGGGCAACGGCCCCACCAGGCCGATCAGTCGTCGTGATCGTGATGGTAGTGGCCACGGCCATGCTTGCGCTTGTAGCCGCTGCGGTAATAGCGGTCGTCGCGATAACCGCGGGCGCGCTCGTCCGCATAGGAGTTGCTGCGCGAGACGTTGCCGCCTAGTGCGGCGCCAGCGCCGCCACCTACCGCGGCACCCAGCAGGCCGCCGGTGCGCCCGCCCATGGCGTTGCCTGCTGCCGTACCCGCGCCGCCGCCCAGCGCGCCACCGATGATGGCACCGGTGCGCTCGCGCCGGTTGGAGGTGACCGCGCCGCCAGCGCCGCCGCCTACCGCGCCGCCGATCACGGCACCGGTCGAGCCGCCAAGCGCGCCGCCCACCGCCGCCCCGGCGACACCGCCGAGCGCGCCGCCGAGGGCATTGTTCATATCGCCCGCGAACACCGGCAGCGCGGATGCCGCCAGGGCGATGGCCAGGGTGAAACTGCGAACGGTGTGGCGAGACATGTTCTTTTTCCTTGGGTTAGCAACGATGGCGCAAGTGTAGAGAAGTCGCTCCGGACTTGCTGTAACCACGTGTAAGGCCCTGTAACCCCTGGGGAAACGTAAAACGGGCCGCCTTTTGGGGCGGCCCGTCCACGATGTTACGTGGATATCATGCGGTTCAGCAGCACTTGCCCTGCCCGCCGCCGTAACGCGCTTCCTGGCGTTCGCGGAAGAATGCCTCGTAGCTCATGGGCTCGCGGTCGGGGTGGGTTGACTCCATATGGGCCACATAGGTCTGGTAGTCCGGCAAACCCACCATCAGGCGCAGGGACTGGCCCAGGTAGCGTCCCATGGTTCCAAGTTGCTCAAGCATGCTGGATCTCCTGTTTCCAAATATCGGGTTTGCGCTTGCCAGTGGCTGCCGCGCGAACTCAGGACTGCGCCGAGGCCGAAGCCGGCATCGGTTCGAACGGCGTCTCGCGGTCGGTCGGGCGGTTCACCGCGCGGGCCTTCATGGCGGTCTTGAAACCGTAGAACACGATCGACAGCACCACGAACATGAACAGCGCGCACAGGCCGGCGTCCAGGTAATCGTTGAAGACGATTCGGTGCATCTGCTCCATCGACTTGGCCGGCGCCAGTACCTTGCCCTGGGCGATGGCGTCGCTGAACTTGGCCGCGTGGGTCAGGAAGCTGACCTTGGGATCGGCGTCGAACAGCTTTTGCCAGCCGGCGGTCAGCGTGCAGATCAGTAGCCAGATGGTGGGCACCAGGGTAACCCAGGCGTACTGCCCGCGCTTCATCTTCACCAGCACGCAGGTACCGAGCACCAGCGCCACCGCGGCCAGCATCTGGTTGGAGATGCCGAACAGCGGCCACAACGTGTTGATCCCGCCCAGCGGGTCAACCACGCCCTGGTACAGGAAGTAGCCCCAGAACGACACGGTCAGCGCCGTGGCGATCAGGTTGGCCGGCAGCGAGTCGGTGCGGCGGAACGAGGGCACGAAGCTGCCCAGCAGGTCCTGCAGCATGAAACGGCCGGCACGGGTGCCCGCATCCACCGCGGTCAGGATGAASAGCGCCTCGAACAKGATGGCGAAGTGGTACCAGAASGCCATCATGGCCTGGCCGCCCACCACCTGGTGCAGGATGTGGGCGATGCCCACCGCCAGCGTCGGCGCACCGCCGGCACGCGAGATGATGGTGTTTTCGCCGACATCCTTGGCGGTCTGGATCAGCACGTCCGGGGTGATGACGAAGCCCCAGCCAGATACCACCTGGGCCACGGATTCCGGCGAGGTGCCGATCACGGCCGCCGGGCTGTTCATGGCGAAGTACACGCCCGGTTCGATCACCGAGGCGGCCACCAGCGCCATGATGGCGACGAAGGACTCGGCCAGCATCGCGCCGTACCCGATAAAGCGCATATGCGCTTCGCTTTCCAGCAGCTTGGGCGTGGTGCCCGACGAGAYCAGCGCGTGGAAGCCCGATACCGCGCCGCAGGCGATGGTGATGAAGAGGAACGGGAACAGGTTGCCCGACCACACCGGCCCGCCGCCCTTGGCGAACTGCGTGAACGCCGGCATCTTCAGCTCCGGCGCCACGATCAGGATGCCGATGGCCAGCGCGATGATGGTGCCGATTTTCAGGAAGGTGGACAGATAGTCGCGCGGGGCCAGCAGCAGCCACACCGGCAGCACGGCGGCGATAAAACCGTAGATGATCAGCATCCACGTGAGCGCCTTGCCGTCGTAGGTGAACAGCGGCGCCAGCACGGCGCTTTCATGCACATACTGGCCGCCGATGATGGCGAGCATCAGCAGCACGAAACCGATTACCGACACTTCGCCGATGCGGCCCGGGCGGATGTAGCGCGTGTAGATCCCCATGAAAAGGGCGATGGGAATCGTCACCGCCACCGTGAAGGTGCCCCAGGGCGAGTCCGCCAGCGCCTTCACCACGATCAGCGCCAGCACCGCCAGGATGATGATCATGATCATGAAGCAGCCGAACAACGCGATCATGCCGGGTATCGTGCCCATTTCGGACTTGATCAGGTCGCCCAGCGAGCGGCCGTCGCGGCGCGTGGAGATGAACAGCACCATGAAGTCCTGTACCGCGCCGGCAAACACCACGCCGGCCAGGATCCACAGCATGCCCGGCATGTAGCCCATCTGCGCCGCAAGCACCGGGCCCACCAGCGGGCCGGCGCCGGCGATGGCGGCAAAGTGGTGGCCGAACAGCACGGCCTTGTTGGTCGGCACGTAGTCCAGCCCGTCGTTGTGGCGCCAGGCTGGCGTCATGCGTTTGGGATCCAGCTGCATCACCTTTTCGGCGATGAACTTGCTGTAGTAGCGGTAGGCGATCAGATAGATACAGACCGCGGCGACCACGATCCACAAGGCACTGACGGCTTCGCCGCGAGACAGTGCAACGGTGGCAAAGGCGAAGGCGCCAAGGATGGCGACGGCCAGCCACACCAGGTGTTGCCCGATGCGATTCATGATGAGGATCTCCTCAGACCATTTATTGGGAGCCAGCGGCGGCAGGGCAGGCAAGCAAGCGGGACACGCGGTTGGTGTCCCTGGCGGCGGCGGGCGAAGGGAGGCGGGCGGCACAAGCTGTTCCCTGCCAGATCTTTCGCCGGCGCCCGGTATGTCTCGCAAGTTCCGGTTCCGTCGTCGCAGGCGGGCGATGCAAACAGCTTTGTCGCTGGGCGCACCCACTGCGCAGGACGCATGCAAACCACTGCCGGGCAGAGATCGCGCGTCCGGCGTGTAGTATTGACACCCGTCCCTGGCGGCACAAGCGCGGAACTACGCAGCGGCGCTGCGTGTTACTACGCAGATCGACGATCACATGCCGCTTGCGCGTTATCCGTGTTTACCCCGGTACCGATGAAACTCCGTCAAAAAATCCTGTTGCTGGCCGTCGCGCCGCTCGCCGTCGCCATGCTCGGCATCGCCCTGGCCGTGCGCTACCAGGCCAGCGAACTGGCCCGCCATGAGCGCGTGCTGGTCGAGGCAGCCTACCTGCAAAGCAAGGAAACCGAGCTGCGCCACTACGTGGAACTGGCGCAAAGCGCGATTGCGCCGATGGTGCATTCCGGCCGCATCGATGCCGCCACGCGCGATGCCGCCATGCAGGCGCTGGCGCGCCTCGACTACGGTCCCGATGGCTATTTTTTCCTCTACGACATGCAGGGCCGCAACCTGATGCACCCACGCCAGCCCGAGCTGGTGGGGCAGGATTTGTGGAGCATGCGTGACCCGCAGGGCGCTCTCACCATCCAGAAGCTGATCGCGGCGGCCCGGGCGGGCGGCGGGTCGGTGCGTTACCAGTGGAAGAAGCCCTCCTCGCAGCAACTGGCCCCCAAGCTTGGCTATGTGGTCGCCGTGCCGGAATGGAACTGGATGTTGGGCACGGGCATTTACCTCGACGACGTCGAGCGCACGCTGCGCCAGCTGGATGCGCGGGCGGAGACCGACATCCGGGAAACCATGGCGTGGATCGGCGTGATCGCCGCCATCAGCATCCTGCTGGTCGCCGCCAGCGGGCTCGCCCTCAACGTCAGCGAGCACCGCGAGGCCGACGCCAAGCTCCGGCAACTGGCGCAGCGCGTGGTGCAGTCGCAGGAGGAGGAACGCGCGCGCCTGTCTCGCGAACTGCATGACGGCATCAGCCAACTGCTGGTGTCGGTCAAGTTGCTGCTGGAGACCGCCGCCAACCGCCTGCGCATGGCGCCGGCAGAGGGCACCTCGGTTGCGCCCGTGCTTGGCACGGCGCTGGTCCGTCTGGACACCGTGTTCAATGAAGTGCGCAGGGTGGCTCGCAACCTGCGCCCCGCCCTGCTGGACGACCTCGGCCTGTTCGCCGCGCTTGAGCATCTCGCTCGCGAGATGCAGGAGGGCAGCGGGCTGCAGATCACGGTATCGCGTACCGGCAAGCCGCGCGAACTGGCCGACGAGCAGGCCACCGCGCTGTTCCGCATCGCCCAGGAGGCGCTTACCAATGTGGAGCGTCACGCGCATGCGCGCCATGTCACCCTGGTGCTGGCGTTCGACGCCAACGCTACCCGGCTGACGGTGCAGGATGACGGCGCCGGCTTCGACGTGGCGCGCATGCAGCATGATCCCAAGCGCGGCATTGGCCTGCGCAATCTGCGCGAACGCATTGCCGCGCTGGGCGGCGAGTTCGATATCGTCTCCGCGCCGGGCACGACCCGGCTGCACGCCGCGGTGCCGGTCGTGCCCGCCCCATCGCGGCAGGCCCCCCAAGACTTACCTGGAACTACACACTCATGAGCCATGCACCCGCCCGTGTCCTGCTGATCGACGACCATGCGCTGGTGCGCGACGGCATGCGCATGCGCCTGGGCCTGCAGCCCGAACTCGCGGTAGTGGGCGAAGCCGACGACGGCGAAGCCGCGCTGGCCTGGCTGGCGCACGCCGGCGCCGAGCGCATGCCGGACCTGGTCATCACCGATATCGGCATGCGGGGCATGGGCGGCATCGCGCTGGCTGCCGCTCTGCACGAGGACTATCCCGAACTGGCCGTGCTGATCGTGTCGATGCATGACAACCTCGAATACGTGCGCCAGGCGATCCGTGCCGGCGCGCGCGGCTATGTGCTCAAGGATGCGCCGGCCGACGAGCTGATGGCCGCCATTGCCGCGGTGCTGGCCGGACGCGTCTTCTACAGCGCGCGCATCGCCCGCAGCATGGCCGAGCAGACGCCTGCCGCCGGCCCGCTCGACGCGCTCACTCCGCGCGAGCGGGATATCTTCAACTGCATCGGCCAGGGGCAGGCCAACAAGGACATCGCCGCGGCGCTCGGCGTGTCGGTGCGCACCATCGAGACGCACCGGCTCAACCTGCGGCGCAAGCTCGGCATCGAAGGCCGCGCGGAACTGGTGAAATATGCCGTGGAGCATGGCGATGCGCAGGGCGGCAGCCCGGGCTGACGCTGCCGGCGGCGCCACAATGGAAAAAGCCCACCCCGTTGCCGGGGTGGGCTTCCTTTTGCCGGTGCCCGGGACGGACCCGGGTTGCCAGCCAGGTTGCCTGCTATTTAGGCAGACAGGCGCTTGGCCAGCGCGGCCTTGGCATCCACCAGGGCTTGCGGCAGGTTGTGCTTGAGTTGCGTGAACAGTTCCTCGTGCAGCGCCAGTTCCTGTTGCCAGGCGGCGTGATCGATGGAGGTGACCTGGTCGAACTGCTGCTTGGTGAAATCCAGGCCTTGCCAGTTCAGGTCCTCGTAGCGCGGCGAGGTACCGAACACGTGGTCACTGCCCTGGCCACGRCCTTCGACGCGGTCGATCATCCACGACAGCACGCGCATGTTCTCGCCGAAGCCCGGCCACACGAAGTTGCCGTCCGCGTCCTTGCGGAACCAGTTGACGCAGTAGATGCCCGGCAGCTTGGCGCCGCTGGCTTCCAGCTTCTTGCCCAGCGCCAGCCAGTGGCCGAAGTAGTCGCTCATGTTGTAGCCGCAGAACGGCAGCATGGCGAACGGGTCGCGGCGCACCACGCCTTGTTGGCCGGCAGCGGCGGCGGTGGTTTCCGAGCCCATGGTGGCGGCCATGTAGACGCCTTCGGTCCAGTTGCGGGCTTCGGTCACCAGCGGCACCGTGGTGGAGCGGCGGCCGCCGAAGATGAACGCGTCGATGGCGACGCCAGCCGGGTTGTCCCAGTTCTCGTCGATCGACGGGCACTGCACGGCCGGCGCGGTGAAACGGGCGTTCGGGTGCGCGGCCTTGGCGCCGGTTTCCTTGGCGATGGCCGGCGTCCAGTCCTTGCCCTGCCAGTCGATCAGGTGGGCCGGAGCTTCCTTGCTCATGCCTTCCCACCACACGTCGCCGTCGTCGGTCAGCGCGACATTGGTAAAGATGACGTTTTCCTTCAGGGTGGCCATCGCGTTGAAGTTGGTCTTCTCGCTGGTGCCCGGCGCCACGCCGAAATAGCCGGCTTCCGGGTTGATGGCGTACAGGCGGCCGTCCTGGCCCGGCTTGATCCAGGCGATRTCGTCGCCGATGGTGGTGACCTTCCAGCCCTCGAAGCCCTTGGGCGGGATCAGCATGGCGAAGTTGGTCTTGCCGCAGGCCGACGGGAACGCCGCGGCCACATGGTATTTCTTGCCCTCGGGCGAGGTCACGCCGAGGATCAGCATATGCTCGGCCAGCCAGCCTTCATCGCGGCCCATGGTCGAAGCGATACGCAGTGCGAAACATTTCTTGCCCAGCAGCGCGTTGCCGCCGTAACCCGAGCCGTAGGACCAGATCTCGCGCGTTTCCGGGAAATGCACGATGTACTTGGTGGCGTTGCACGGCCACGCCACGTCCTTCTCGCCGGCAGCCAGCGGCTTGCCCACGGTATGCACGCACGGTACGAACTCGCCATCGGTGTCCAGCACGTCGAACACGGCGCGGCCCATGCGCGTCATGATGCGCATATTGACCGCAACATATGGCGAATCCGACAGTTCCACGCCGATGTGGGCGATCGGCGAGCCCAGCGGGCCCATCGAGAACGGCACCACATACAGGGTCCGGCCGCGCATGCAGCCATCGAACAGGCCGGCCAGCGTCTGGCGCATTTCCGCCGGGGCGGTCCAGTTGTTGGTGGCGCCGGCATCTTCCTTCTTCTGCGAGCAGATGAAGGTGCGGTCTTCCACACGCGCCACATCGGACGGATCGGACAGCGCCAGGAACGAGTTCTTGCGCTTGGCCGGGTTGAGGCGCTTCATGGTGCCGGCGGCGACCATCTGCTCGCACAGGCGGTCGTACTCTTCCTGCGAGCCGTCGCACCAGTGGATATTGTCGGGTTTGGCGAGGGCCGCGAACTCGGCAACCCAGGCAATCAGCTTCTGGTGCTTGACCCAGGCTGGAACGTTGAGTGCGGGCGTGCCCTGCATTGTGGGGTGGTTCATACTGCAACTCCAAAGCGTAGAGAGAATTCTTGCAAAGCCTGGCCCGCACTGCCACCGCCGGAAACGGCTGGCGGCGAGCCTCCTTGCCAGAGCAGACCGCGGCGGCTCGCCGCTGGTTCCGCGCCGGGCCGGTGGATCGTCACATCCCGTTACAACTCCACAGCGACCGGAACTGCGCAAAAGGTCGCGGCTGGCCCTGCGGCTGCGCTACAGTGGCGCTTCGCCCATGACAGGGGCCGGCAAGCATTGTCCGACGCGGTCCGGGTGGCGGGAGCGAGGCTCGACCGACAATCCGTTCCCGAATCGGAACCGGCAAGGATACCACTGCCGCACGCCGCTGTTTTTTGCTCCGCAGCAATGTTCGTGCGCGATTCCGGCCTTGTCGTTTTGTCCCGTTTCCCTGTCTGGCGGCGCACTTCCGTTGTTGTGCCGAATTGTTCTCGCCGTTCCCGCTGCGCCCCGCATCCACCGCGGTGTCGCGCGACAGGTGGTAAAAACTATAACGTTGATGGGTGCCCTGTTCTGTGGGTGGGCGCACCTTGCGATTGCCAAACCAGAGTTTCCGATGAAGATTGCCGTACTCGACGATTATCAGGATTCCGTGCGCAAGCTGTCTTGCTTCAGCCTGCTTGACGGCCATGACGTCAAGGTGTTCAACAACACCGTCAAGGGCGTCGGCCAGCTGGCCGCGCGCCTTTCGGACGTGGAGGCCGTGGTGCTGATTCGCGAACGTTCGCGCATCACCCGCCAACTGCTGGAAAAACTACCCAAACTCAAGATCATCAGCCAGACCGGCCGCATTGGCAGCCATGTGGATGTCGAAGCCTGTACCGAGCGCGGCGTGGCCGTGCTCGAAGGCGCGGGCTCGCCGGTGGCCCCGRCCGAACTCACCTGGGCCCTGATCATGGCGGCCCAGCGCCGCATTCCGCAGTACGTGGCCAGCCTCAAGCATGGCGCCTGGCAGCAGTCCGGGCTCAAGTCCACCACCATGCCGCCCAACTTCGGCCTGGGACAGGTGCTGCGCGGGCAGACGCTCGGGATCTGGGGCTACGGCAAGATTGGCAAGTTGCTGGCGGGCTATGGCCGCGCCTTCGGCATGAACGTACTGGTCTGGGGACGCGAGAACTCGCAGAAAAGCGCCCGCGAGGATGGCCTGGCCGTGGCGGAGTCGCAAGAGCAATTGTTTACCGAAAGCGATGTGTTGTCGCTGCATCTGCGCCTTAATGACGAGACGCGCGGACTGGTCAAGCTGGCAGACTTCTCCCGCATGAAGCCGACCGCGCTGTTCGTCAACACCAGCCGGGCCGAACTGGTGGAGGAAAACGCCCTGCTGACCGGTCTCAACCGCGGCCGCCCCGGCATGGCGGCGGTCGACGTGTTCGAGTCCGAACCCATCCTGCAGGGCCATGCCCTGCTGCGCATGGAAAACTGCATCTGCACGCCGCACCTGGGCTATGTCGAGCGCGAAAGCTACGAGATGTACTTCCRCATCGCGTTCCAGAACATCCTCGATGTGCTGTCCGGCAAGCACGACAGCATCGCCAACCCCAAGGCGCTGACGCCGGCGTTGTCGCGCTAGGCGCTAGGCGCCAGGTGCGGCTGAACCGCCTGCCGGATGGCCCAGCTTTACCGGGCACAACTGGTAAGGCCGCGCGTCCGCGCCGATGAAGGCATCATAGGTGCGGCAGCCTCCGGCCTGGAGCACCAGACCATAGCGCAGCAGGCCGGGGCTTTGCAGCGCCACTTCCGCCCGATCTTCGGCGGCAAGGTCGCTCAGGTCCTGCGGCAGCGGGGCCAGGGTGCAGGTGGCGCCTTCGCCGCCCGGCTGTGGCGCGGCCAGTTGTGCATGGACGCGCAGCCGGCCAAGTGCCGAACCCAGCATCTTGCAGAGGCTGCCATTGGCCGACACCCCGATTCCCGCCAGCGAATCGTTCATCCGCGCCACGCTCTGCGCACGCCAGTTCACATTTGCGGGCAGCAGCGCGTAGGCCTGGCCCGGCCGCTGGGCCAGCATGGCTTGCACGCGCCCGACATAGGCTGGCCCTTCCGGAAAGTTGGAGTTGAGCGCTGCAAATGTCACTGCAGCCGGAAATTGCGTTGCCAGCCATCCTTGGGCCACAGCCCCGCCAGTCAGGAAGACGGTGGTATTTGTGTCAAGCGGCACATCCGGGAGCGTGAGTCTGAAGGCCTGCCGTGCCCAGGATTCGTGGCCCCAGGTTTTCATGCCAGTCAGTGCGGCAAGCGCCACCATGGCGAGCGCAATGGCACCCGTGCGCCCGGCCGCACGGGCTGGCAGCAGGCGTTGCACCACCAGCCAGACGGCGAGGGGCGCCAGCAGCTCCATGGCGACGCAATAGCGGTAGATGCTGAACAAAGCCAGCCAGGTCAGGAATGCCGCTGCCACGAACGCCAGCACCAGGCGCGCTTGCGGCGCGAGCGGCGGCAAGTCAGCGCTGGCGGCGCCTGACGGCTTGCCGCGCCACGCCCGCCAGCCGGCGCGCACAGTCCAGCAGCAGACCAGCGCATACAACAGCGGCCACACGAACGGCCGCGTCGGCACCTCGCCCACGCGCTTGGCATCGGCGACGATGACGAAGGGAAACATCACGGCTTCCATCGCGCTGCGTGGCAGCCACCGCGTGTCCGCCACCGAGATCGGCGCCGCCAGCGTGTTGTGGAAAAACGCATTGAACTGCGGAAAGAGCGGATTGGCGAAATTCGACCACATCAGGGCGAACCAGTATCCCGCGGTCAGGGCGATCCCCGCCAGCACGCCCAGCCCGAACACCCAGGCCAGCCAGAGCCGGCGCGGCCAGCGCAGCGGCAGGCTCAGCATGGCAGCGCAAAGCGCTACCGCGTAGATGGCATTGGTCAGCTTCAGCCCGGTGGCTGCGCCCACCAGCACACCGGCTGCCGCGGCCAGAGCCCAGGCGGCATGGGCGCTCCCCAGGCGCTCCCAGCCGTGCAGCAGCACGGACAAGCCGGCCAATACGAGCAGTGCCGTGGCATTGTCGCCCATGGTGTTGCCCAATTCCGACAGGTAGCCCGGTCCCAGGCAGCCCGCCAACGCAAGCAACAAGGCCACTGCGCTGCCATGCCGCGTCTGTTCCTGGCCTGCCCCGGCCGGCACCAGTACCCGCCGGGCAATGCCAAACACCAGCACGAAGGCGAGCCCGTGCAGCACCCCCATCGCAAACCCCGCCAGGGGCGCGGGCCAGTACTGCGTCATCAGCCAGTACGGGATATCCAGCAGCGGGTTGAAGTAGCTCTGCATTTGCGCTGGCGCCAGGTCGGTGCCGATGCGGCCCTTCAGCAATGCGTACGGGTTGTACAGGTGATAGTTGAGCAAGTCCCAGTTGCGGTCCTGGCCCAGCGCGAGAGAAAACAGGCCGAAGGCGAGCGGTACCAGGATGCACGCCAGCAACGGGGCGCGCGGCTGCTGCAGCCGCATGAAGGTCCGGGACACAAGCGCGGCGAGGCGGGGGAAGACGGGCATGGTTGACGGGGTGGGCTGCCGCGCCAAGGGCGGCAGGGATTCAGGACTTCTTGCGGAATACCCAGTATTTGGCGGACAAGAAGTTGAAGACCAGGCCGCAACCCGTGCCGAAGGCAACCGCCAGCAACGGCGCCCAGGCGGCGGCGGGCAGGCGTGCGATCACGACACTGTAGGCGGCCAGGTTGATGACGCCGCCGGCGGACATCGCCACCAGATAGCGCCACCACTCGTGCCAGGCCGATTCTCCTGGCCRCGTCGGGAACGTAAGGCGGCGATTGATGCGCCAGGTGACGAAGACCGCGACCAGGAAGGACAGCAGGCGCCCCAGGTAGTGGCCGGCGCCCAGTGCCAGGGCGCCATATAGCACGCCGCTATCGACGACGAACCCGGTTGCCCCCGCCAGGGCGAACGTGAGCAGTTGCTTGCGAATCACGGTGCGGCAACTGGCTCGGCGGGCGGCGTGACCGGTGCCTGCGCGGTGACCGCCGGGGGGGCAAGCGGCGCGGGTAGGCTCAAGTAGGCGAGCCGTTTCATCTCCAGGCGGCCACGCGTAACCGTGTCGAGCACGATGCCGCAAGTGAGCAGGATGATGCCCAGCAGGACCAGGGCCACGCACACCAGCGCCGTTGGCAGGCGTGGCACCAGGCCCGTGCGTAGGTAGGTTTCGAACAGCGGCACAGCCAGGATCACTGACAGCAGTGAGCAACCCATGAAGCCGGTGGAGAAGAAAGCCAGCGGCTTCTCCGACTTGAACAGACGCAGGATGGTCATCAGGATGCGCCAGCCGTCCCGGTATGTATTGAGCTTGCTCTCCGAACCGGTCGGGCGCGAATAGTAGATGGTTTCCTGTTCCGCCACGGGCATGCGCTGCTCCAGCGCGTGCACCGCCAGTTCGGTCTCGATCTCGAAGCCGGACGAATGCGCCGGAAACGACTTCGCATAGCGGCGCGAGAAGATGCGGTAGCCCGACAGCATGTCCGTGAAGGTGCGGCCAAACAAGGTAGCGGCAAAACTGGTCAGCAGCACGTTGCCAAAGCGGTGGCCGAAGCGATAGGCCGCTTGCTCTTCGCTGACGCGCGCGCCGACCACCATGTCCAGGCCCTCGGCGCACAGGCGGTGGACCAGTTCCGGGGCGACGCTGGCGTCGTAGGTGCCATCGCCGTCCACCATGACATAGACGTCGGCATCGACATCGGCAAACATCCGGCGTACGACGTTGCCCTTGCCCTGCAGGGGTACCGAGCGTACCACTGCGCCAGCGGCGCGCGCCTGGGCGATCGTGTCGTCGCTGGAATTGTTGTCAAAGACGTACAACCCGGCATCCGGCAGGTATTGGCGGAACGATTGCACAACGCCGGCAATGGTCGCCGCTTCGTTGTAGCAGGGGATGATGACCGCCACGCGGGGCGGATTGAGTTCGGGCATACAGGGTGGGGAATTACAGCAGAAAGTGCCGGAGCGGCCGACGGCCAGGCGCTCGGGAAAGCCGATACGCTACCGACTGGCGCGGGATTAATCAAGTCGGATACCCGGCACCCGGTCGTTCCCCCTGCCGCGCCTGAGTGCGCTGCGCTCAACGCGAACGAAACAAAACCGCTACACTCGGGAGATTCCGCGCGGCCTCTGGCCGCGCTTTTCGTCCTTCCACCGTCTCCTACCTGCCCCGGTCGCCATGGATCCCAGGCTCTTGATGCTGTGCCTTGGCAATTTTGTCATCGGTACGGGCGCGATGATCGTCACCGGCATGCTGAATCACATCGCCGGCGACTTCCAGCTTGGCGCCGGCACCGCCGGGCAGCTGATCTCCGTGTTCGCGCTGGCCACCTGCGTGGGCGCGCCGCTGTTCGCCACGCTCGGCTCGCGCATCGACCGCCGCTTGCTGCTGGCGGGCTCGCTGCTGGTGTATGCCGTGATGCATGTGGCGGCGGCCTTTGCCCCAAGCTTCGCCAGCCTGATGGCGATCCGTTTCCTGACCGCGATCGGGGCTGCCATCTACACGCCGCAAACCGCCGCGACCCTGCCGCTATTGGTCAATGCGCAGACGCGCGGGCGTGCCATCAGCTTTGTATTCCTGGGGTGGAGCGTCGCCAGCGTGGTCGGCGTGCCACTGGGTACCTGGATCGCCAGCACGCTGGGATGGCGCTTCAGCATGGGGCTGGTGGGCCTGCTGGCGCTGGGCGCGGCGGTGGGCGTATGGCGTGCGCTGCCGCCCCGGCTCTACGTCGAACCGGTGGGGCGGGCAGCCTGGGGCGCGGTGCTGCGCCACACGCCGATGGTGCTGGTAGTGACCACTACCATGATCCAGTCGGCCGGCATGTTCACCCTGTTTACCTATATCGCGCCGCTGCTGCGCGACGTGCATGGCATCAGCGGCGGCGCGCTCAGCCTGATGTTCCTGGCCTACGGTGCCTGCGGTGTCAGCGGCAATGTGCTGGCGGCTTCGCGCATGGACCGGGTAACGCCCGCCCGCATTGTCCTGTTTGCCATGCTGACTTCGCTGGCGGCCATGCTGCTGTGGCCGCTGGCGACGCTGGGGCCGGTGGCGCTGGTGCTGATCTTCATGCTGTGGGGCGTGGGCGGCTTTGCCACCAACAGCGCGCAACAGGCGCGGCTGGTGGCTTTGGCGCCAGAGCGCGCTTCGGTATCGATCTCGCTCAACTCCTCCTCCATCTATCTCGGCCAGGCCCTGGGCGCCATGGGCGGCGCGGCGATCTACGCCACCGCCGGCGCCAATGCCCTGCACTGGGGCGCGGCGGCGCTGATGCTGCTGGCGGTGGTGGTTTCGCAACGGGCGAGTGCCTTGGGCTGCCTGTGGCGCAGCCGAAAAGCGGTGCAGCCGCAGGCCTGACGCAACCCGGCGCCTCCCGGCCGCCTGGCCGTGCGGCGCCGCACACGGGGCATCCGCCTGGCGCCGCCCTCCCCAGACTCGCCGCGCTAAGATGGGAGAAAAACGACCAGGGGAGACGTCATGAGCACACCCAACGGCATGCGCCTGCTCGCCATCAATGTCGGCAGGGCCCTGCCGCTCTTCGTGGCGGCGGCGGGTACCGAGGCGGTCGTGATGTCGGGCATCCGCAAGCACCCGCTCAGTACCCTGCTCCATCCGCTCGCGGTCGCGGTGCGCCCGCTCGGGCTGGCGGGTGACGAACAGGCCGACCTGAGCGTGCATGGCGGGCTGGATAAAGCGGTCTATGCCTACCCCGCCGAGCACTTCGCCTGGTGGAACGAGCGGCGCCGGGAAGCTCACCTCCCCGACGCCGCCAGGCCGCTCGCCTACGGTGCCATGGGCGAGAACCTGACCCTGGAAGGCGTGCTGGAGACCGATTTGTGGGTGGGGGACCACCTGCGGATCGGCGATGTGCTGCTCGAAGTGGAGTCCCCGCGCCGGCCCTGCTACAAATTGAATGCGGTGATGGGCTACCGGCACGCGGTCCAGCACATGGTGCAAAGCGGCTATTCGGGCATCTATCTCAGCGTGGTGACGCCGGGCCAGCTCCGGGCGGGCGAAGCGGTACGCATCGAGCCGGGACCGCGCGAAGTATCGATTGCCAGCATCAATGCCAGGCAACGCAATGGCCGCCAGAGCCAGCTTTTCTGATAATGTTTGACTCTCGATACAAGCAGGCATCCATCCCTGTAATACTTTGTAATGGCATGGATGGCAGGGGCACTAGCGGTCGAAGCCCCTGATCCTGTACTAGTAGCAGTTTTGTCGCGGCGCGGCACCGGACCCCAGAAGCCGGGCCGCCGGGGAGCGGGCGCATTCGTGCGCGCACTGTAAGAGAGTCCACACATGAAAACGAACGGGATCGACCAGGCCAAGGGCTTTGTCGACGGCAAGTGGAGTCCGGCCATGGGTACCGGGAAAGGACGTGTTTCACCATGGATGACCGGCGCGGTCCTGATCGCGCTGACCATAGGTGGATGGTTCGGCTGGCGCGCCTGGATGGCGCCCAAGCCGGCGGCCAAGGCGCCCCCCGTGGTGGTGGTCAGCACCGCCCTGGTGCAGCAGGGCGACGTGCCGCTGCGGGTCACGGCCAACGGCACGGTGAGCGCGCTCGCCACGGTGGAAATCCGCCCGCAGGTGTCGAGCACGGTGCGCACTGTCCATATCAAGGAAGGCCAGACCGTCAAGCCTGGCGACCTGCTCTTCACGCTGGATACCCGCATGGACGAGGCCAACCTCGCCAAGGCGCAGGCCCAGCTGATGCGTGACCAGGCCGACTTGTCCGATGCGCGCCGCACGCTGGCGCGCAGCAAGGAACTGCTGGAGCGCAACTTCATCTCCAAGAGCGCGGTGGATACCGCACAGGCCAAGGTCGACGGCTTCGAGGCCACCATCCGCGCCGACCAGGCCGCCATCGAGGCCAGTCGCGTGGCGGTCAGCTACGGCGCCATCCGCGCCACCATCGGCGGGCGCACCGGCGTGATCAACATGTTCCCCGGCTCGCTGGTGATGCCCAACAGCGCTCTGCCGATGGTCACCATCGCCCAGGTACAGCCTATTGCCGTCACCTTTACCTTGCCCGAGCGCCAGCTCGCCGCGCTGCGCGAGGCGCTGCACGCCGGCCCCGTCGCTGTCACCGCCCTGCCCAACGACGGCAGCAAGGTCCCGGTGACCGGCAAGATCAGCTTTGTCGACAACACGGTGGACCCGCAGTACGGCAGCATCCGCATCAAGGCGCAGTTCGATAATGAATTGCAGCGCTTGTGGCCGGGCACCTACGCCAACGTGGAGGYGGTGGTGCAGACGCTGAAGGATGCGCTCTCCGTGCCGCCGCAGGCGGTGGTGACCGGACCCGAGGGGCGCTTCGTCTACGCCGTGCAGCCAGACAGCCGCGTCAAGCCGATGCCGGTCAAGGTGCAGGTCTCGACCGCCAGCGCCGCCGTGATCGAAGGCGTGGCGCCAGGCACGCGCGTGGTGGTCGAAGGCGCGCAGAACCTGCGTGCCGGCAGCCTGGTGCGGGAAGCCACGCCAGCCGCCAAGGCAGGTGCCGCCAGCGCGGCGGCCGCCGACGCCAGGCATTGAGCCCGGGGCGCTGACATCATGACCCTGTCCGAGCTCTGTATCCGCCGTCCGGTGATGACGATCCTGCTATGCCTGGCAGTGATCGTCACCGGTATCGCGCTCTATCCCACCATCCCGATCGCGGCGCTGCCGTCATTCAATTCGCCGGTGATCCAGGTCACCGCCACGCTGCCAGGGGCCAGCCCCGAGACCATGGCGGCCTCGGTGGCGACCCAGTTGGAAAAGCAGTTCGCCACCATCCCCGGCGTGTCGGTGATCAGTTCGTCCAACACGCTCGGCAACTCCAGCATCACCATCGAGTTCAACAACGACCGCGACATCGATGCCGCGGCCGTGGACGTGCAGGCGGCGCTGTTCCGCGCGCAGCGCGCGCTGCCCATCGAGATGACGGTGCCGCCGTCGTACCGCAAGGTCAACCCTGCCGATGCGCCGGTGCTGCTGCTGGCGATCAACTCGCCGGCCATGAGCCTGGCCGAGCTGAATGCCTTCGGCGACAACCTGATCTCGCCCAGCCTGGCTACCCTGCCGGGTGTGGCGCAGGTGCAGGTGTTTGGCCAGAAGCGCTTTGCGGTGCGCGTGCGTGCCCACCCGGATGCCCTCGCCGCGCGCGGCCTCACGCTGGACGAACTGGCCACGGCGCTGAACCGCGCCAACGCCAACACGCCAGTCGGCACGCTGGACGGCGCGCGCCAGACGCTGACCATCCAGGCCAACCGCCAGCTCGCCAGCGCCGATGCCTTCCGCAACATCATCGTGGCCAGCCAGCCCAGCGGGGCGCTGGTGCGGCTGTCCGACGTGGCGGACGTGGAAGACAGCGTCGAAACCATCAAGACCGGCAGCTGGCTCAACAACGAACGCTCGATCGTGCTGGCCGTGCTGCGCCAGCCCGACGCCAATACGGTGGCGGTGGTGGACGCCATCAAGAACGCGCTGCCGCGCCTGATCCAGCAGATGCCGGACTCGGTCAACGTGAGCGTGGTCAACGACCGCTCGCAATCGATCCGCGAGTCCATCCACGATGTGCAGTTCACGCTGGCCCTCACCGTGGGGCTGGTGGTGATGGTGATCTTCCTGTTCCTGCGGCGCGCCGCCGCCACGCTGATCCCCACCGTGTCGCTGCCGATCTCGCTGATCGGCACGGTGGCGCTGATGAAGGCCTTCGGCTACAGCCTGGACAACGTCTCGCTGTTGGCCATCACGCTCGCCGTGGGCCTGGTGGTGGACGATGCCATCGTGATGCTGGAAAACATCGTGCGGCACATCGAGGAAGGCGTGCCTCCGCTCAAGGCCGCGCTGGTCGGCTCGCGCGAGATGGGCTTCACCATCCTGTCGATCTCGATCTCGCTGGTCGCGGTGTTCATCCCCATCTTCTTCATGCCGGGCGTGATCGGCTTGTTGTTCCATGAATTCGCCGCCGTGGTGTCGCTGTCGATCCTGGTCTCGGCGCTGGTGTCGCTGACGCTGATCCCGATGCTGTGCGCGCGCTTCCTGTCGGCCGAGAACGTGCCGATCGACGAGTCCCAGCACGCCTATGGCGACCATGCCGGCGCGGCCCATGCGCCAGCCATCAAGCAGAAGCAGACCATCGGCCTGCGCTCCACCCAGTGGTTCGAAAACCTGTTCGAATTCACGCTGCACCGCTACGCGCGCGGGCTCGACTGGTGCCTGGCGCACCGCAAGTCGGTGCTGGCGGTGGCCGGCCTGACCTTCGTGCTGACGGCCGTGCTGTTCGCGACCATTCCGAAGGGCTTTTTCCCGGAAGAAGACATCGGCCAGATCCAGGTCAACGCCGAAGGCCCGCAGGACATCTCCTTCGAYGCCATGKCCGACCGCCTGCGCGATGCCGCGGAGCGCATGCGCAAGAACCCCGCGGTGCGCAGCATCGTGGTGTCGATCGGCGGCGGGCCCTCCCCCGCCATCAACACCGGCCGCATGTTCGTCGAGCTCAAGCCGCTCGGCGAGCGGCCCAAGATGGCAAAGGTAGTGGAGTCGCTGCGCAAGGATGTCTCCGGGATCGCCGGGCTGGCGGTTTACTTCTCGCCGGTGCAGAACCTGCGCCTGGGCGGGCGCCAGAGCAAGAGCCGCTACCAGTACACGCTGCAGAGCGTGAAGGCCGGCCAGCTGCAGGAGTACTCCGACAAGCTGATGGGCAAGATGCGCGCCGACCCGCTGTTCCGCGACGTCACCAGCGATTCGCAGCAGTCGGGCCTGGAAGCGCAGCTCTCCATCGACCGCGACAAGGCCAACGCGCTGGGCGTGCAGATCCAGGACGTGCGCCMGGCGCTGTAYTCCGCSTTTGGCGAGCGSCAGGTKTCCACCATCTACACGCCGATCGACAAYTACTACGTGATCCTGCAGGCGGCCGATATCGACCGTGCCGACGAGACCGCCTTCTCCAAGATCTACGTGCGCAGCAAGACCGGGCAGATGGTGCCGATCTCGGCCTTCGCCACCACCGAGCGCCGGGTCGGGCCGATCGCCGTGAACCACCAGGGCCAGTTGCCCTCCGTGACGGTGTCGTTCAACCTTGCGCCGGGCGCGGCGCTGGGCAATGCCTCGTCCAGGATCGATGCCTACAAGCAGGAGATCGCCATGCCCACCGCGATCTTCACGAGCTGGGGCGGCGACGCTGCGGTGTTCCAGTCCTCGCAGGCGACCCAGGTGCTGCTGCTGGTGGCGGCCATCGCGGTGATCTACACGTTGCTGGGCGTGCTGTATGAAAGCTACATCCATCCGCTGACCATCCTGGCAGGCCTGCCGTCGGCGGCGGTGGGCGCGCTGCTCACGCTGTTCATCTTCAACGTGGAGTTGTCGCTGATCGCCACCATCGGCGTGCTGATGCTGATCGGCATCGTCAAGAAGAACGCCATCATGATGATCGACTTCGCGCTGGCGGCGCAGCGCGAACAGGGCATGGCCCCGGCGCGCGCGATCCGGCAGGCCTGCCTGCTGCGCTTCCGCCCGATCATGATGACCACCCTGGCGGCCATCATGGGCGCCCTGCCGCTGGCTCTGGGCCTGGGCGCCGGCGCCGAACTGCGCCAGCCGCTGGGTTTGGCGGTGGTGGGCGGCCTGCTGTTCTCGCAGGTGATCACGCTGTTCATCACGCCGGTGATCTACCTCGCGCTGGATCGCTTCTCGGGCACCGGCCCGCTGCAGATCGATGCGGAGGGTAATCGGTTGCCGGCCCTGGTGGGCGGGGAAGTGGCGCCGCAGCGCTGAGCCTTCCTTTCTCCTTGGCCCCGCCGTCGCGGGGCCAAGGGATTTCGTGCGCATCCGCCGCCCAGCGGCGGTGCGGTATGCAAGATCGACCACGAACCCGAGAGAGAGAGTAAAGCTCGGCGTCCGCCGCGAAGCTTTGCTTCACCAAGACAGTGACCTTCGGCTGTGTTAAGGGCCACTAGTCAGTGGCGATGGCGGTCGATTCCAGCCGCGTGATATCAATAACTCGCTCGGCCATGGCAATCGTTTCTGGGCGATGTGCAATGGTGATGCGCGTTACCGGCAAGTTGCAAATCGCGTCATTGACTTGCCGTTCTCGCGCCACGTCCAAATGACTAGTGGCCTCGTCCAGGACAAGGACGCGTGGCTGGCGATACAGCGCGCGTGCCAAAAGGAGTCGCTGCCGCTGGCCGCCAGATAGGGTATTGCCCATGTCGCCGTTGAGCGTATGGTATCCCATTGGCATCGCAAGAATTTCATCATGTATGGCCGCAGATTCAGCTGCAGCTTGGACGCGATCCATGTCGATCTCGTCGTCAAACCCCGCGATGTTTTCCTTCAAGCTCGCTGAGAACAGCTGATCGTCCTGCATCACCGCACCTACGTGGCGCCGCCAGTTTGCAAGCCCGACGTGAGAAAGTGGATGGCCTCCCACGCGCACGGTGCCCTCCGTCGGCTCCAGAAGGCCAAGAATGATTTTGGCCAGCGTCGTCTTCCCGCATCCAGTCGGGCCAATGATCACCACGTGCTCACCAGATCGAATGGTGAGAGTGATATTCCTTAGAACCCAATCGGCACCCTCGGCGTAGCGAAAGCTCACACTATCGAGATAAATATCGGGGACCAGCCAGCCATCAGTATCGAATCGCTCAGGCATTGCACCAGTCGTCTTCTCGGGTTCGGCCATTACGATGTCAGACAGTCGCTCCACGTGCAAGCGAAGCATTCTTACCGACATCATATTGTCGATAAATCTCTGCATCCTCGACGAGAACTCGTCCTTATAGGTTATAAAGGCCATCAACATTCCCACGGTTAGTCCGCCTTGAATGGTCATGTAAGCACCCGCGCCAAGCACAGTGACAGTTTCCATACCAAACAACAATCCGTAACTCGCTCCGAAGCTCAATGTCATCCTGTTTGCCTGCATTCGCTTATTGACTGCTCGAACAACGAGATTTGACCAGCGGGAGGCTCTTTGCTCTTCCAGACCAGCAATTTTTATGGCCTGCATGGCTCGCAAACTCTCCAGGAAATGGGTTTGCGCAACCGCCTCATGTGTCATTGCCTCATCGCTAACCCGGTGAAACGCGTCGTGGGCTAATAGACGGATCGCGGCATAGCCTGCAATCGTGGCTACGACGACGGCTGCCAACGTTGGACTATAGATCGCCATCACTATGGCAGTCACAGTACCGAACAGGCCATCCAGTAGTATGTCGACGAATTTTCCAGTCACGGTTTGCTGGATGCTTTGTGCGGACTGAAAGCGCGAGAGTACGTCTCCCGTGTGTCGAACCTCGAACCATTTCGTCGGTAATCGAAGCAAATGCCCAACCACACGCGACGCCCATTGAATGCCGAGTTGGTGCATAGCAATGATTCCGAGCCAGCCACGTGTCCATTCGAGCACGACCCGCATTAGCGTTACCATCACGAAGCCCGTGATGACTACCCATATCAGTTCAGTATCTCCAGAGACAACGGGGCCGTCGATAAGCCATTGAGTGAAAAGAGGTAGTACCAAAGCCAGTACTTGTAATGCTGCTGCCAGTATAAAGAGCTGCGACAGACTACGCCTAAGACCCAAGATAGGGCCCATCAGGTCTCGCCAGTTTATCGGCGGCTTCGGCTTAATTTGTTGAAAGGCCGTGGTGGGCCACATTTCCAATGCCACTCCGGTGAAGTGCTGACTAGCCTCTGCCTGGGCCATTGAGCGCTCTCCGCGCGCTGGGTCATGTACCGTGATCCTGTTGCCAGAGACCCTCATCAGGACCACGAAATGCGTGAGATCCCAGTGAAGTATGCATGGCAGAGAGAGCCTTGAAAGTCCGTCGAGTTCAAGGCGAACCGGTCTTGCGCCTAGCCCCAAAAGACCTCCCAATCGAATCAGATCGCGCAGATACGTGCCACGGATGGAAACAGAAAATCGAGCTCGAAGTTCGCTCATCGAGAACTCATGCTTGTGGTGAGCCGCTATGTAGCCCAGGCAGGCTAGCCCGCACTCTGCTGCAGTAGTTTGCAGATAGGTATTCACTTGGTTGAAATTTTTGTGATGGATGGCAACACGCGATCAATCACCCATGCCTGAACAGCCGCCGTATCGTTGAGATCGCCGTCGAAGGTGAACTTCGGCACATAAGGTTCATTGTCTGCGCGTTTACGGTTCTTCCAAACCTTGAGTGGAACCCACATCTTCGCCGTGCTTGGAAGCGATACGTGCGCTATGTCCGAATACCGCGTATCCGCGCTGGTCACGCTCCCAACGTGAACCGCTCCGGGAATGCTTAACACCATCTCCACAAAGTCCAGGCAAGCGCTCGCACAGTTCGGGCCTGTGACCAGCACAAGCTTGCCATCAAAGGGACTGCCATGCTCAGTCAGTTCATCGAGCGGTACATCCATTTGCTCGACGAACGCCTGGCCGAGTGATGCGGCTTCATTCATGCGGGACAGGAGAGTGTCCAGGAGTCTGTAAGTCAGGCTTGCCGGGCCTTCCGCCTGGCTGAACGCAGTCTTGTATGCCTCAAGCGCTTCGCGGGCGGTCGCAGAAACGCGCCAGTACGCCTTGGACTCTACTTGTTCAGATGAGGGTTTCCGCCCTACGGCATCCTTGAATAGCGCCGATAGGATTCGGTAGCCCACCAAAGTTTTTCCGCCGTTATTGCCTCGAATGTCAAGCACCACAGCATCGGCTTCTCCCAGAGCCCGGACCCTGTTCAACAGTCTTTCGAACGATGCAATGTCTTTGCTACTCGACAAGGTGAAATCCGTAGCATGAATCCAGTGGATGCCCTGCCGTGGTTGCTTGATACCTTGGCGTGGCATCGCTGGCCTGGTCATCGCTTGAAACTCCTCCGTGAAGAGCTGCGACTTCAGCAAGAACTGGCGAATTTTCCCTGAGGGGGATCGAACCTCGCAGTGTTTCAACCGCAAAGGTTCCCACAGCGTTTCGTAGTGCGGCTCACTGGTCAGATGCAGCGCAAGACGAGACAGCGAGCCCTCCAGGTCCACGCGTCTATCCACGAACGGAGCGACTTTTTCCACCAGCAAATCGTCAATGCGCTGGCCGTCGCAGGAAAGCAGTTCATCGCCTATTTGGGGCACGTCGACGGGCCAGTCCGAGGCCCGCGCCGCAACGCGGTACTTGCCATTGCGGCGCTGCACGATCCATCCCGCCCAGCGAGGGGACTCACCAACTTGGCCTTCCTTCCATACGACCAGATGTCCATCCCTATAGCCCGCGATGTAGAAGCGTAGCGCCGCCAACGCCTTGCCCTCGGAATTCGCACGGAGGGCGAGCGCCGTCGCTTCGTCGTACCCTTGCTTAAACCACTGTTGAAAGCCGTGATCCGTCGGGTCCAGAACGCCGGGATGTGCCTCCCGGATGATTTCGTGCGCGCGCGTGATGTCTTGAATGGCGCTCTTGCTCCAGTTGATGTCCGTGGACGAGTGTTCCTTCTCTTTGGCACCAAGATTCGTCGCCGTGTCCGCGTGACACGACAAGATCCAAAAAAAGGACGACAGCAGAATCACAAGCGGGCGGACCACTAACAAACTCCTTTCACTGTGGCGGATTCCCGCTCCTTCATAGATGCTGAGCTCACCAGAGACTCAAGAGAGAAGGGTTGATGGGGCGTGACTCTCGCCTTGTTCAGTTTCTCCATGAAAAGGGCAAGTTGCCTGGGATCATTCACCAGTCTCTCAATGACTTTGCCGGCCGCCGCAATCCCTTGAGTCACATCGCATCCAGGTTTTAAGGTTCTTCGCAGTTCTTCGTGTTCGCGAAGGGCATGTTGGCAAAGCCACGAAACAAAGTGCAACACGTTTGCCGTGTACATGCCGATCGCAACGTGGAACGTCTCGCCAATAGGTATGGCATCGTGCCACCAGCCTCGGGGAAGATAGAGCAGGTCGCCCGCCTCCAGGATTCCGTCGAAGACGGGTTCAGCTGGACAATCGGCCTTGTGTTCCTTGCTGGTTTGACCCGGGAGTGGCAATGGAAAAGTTGGCTTATATACCTTCCACCGTTTACGGCCTATGAGTTGGATGGCCATGACGTCGTGTGTATCCCAATGGGGCCCGAAACTGCCCCGTCCGGAAAAGGCCAGGTAACCATTCGCCAGCGTCTCGGCGTTCGAAAATTCGCCGACCTCCGCACACAGATGTCGGACTCGCTCAAGGCGGGCGTCAATACGATTGAGTACGATCGTCGCGCCGCTGGACAGCAAGCCTTGAACCACACTGGTGTTGAGCCGTTTCCCCGCAAGACCTCCGATCGAACAGTCTTCCACATAGCGTGACTCGGAGACCAGGCCATTGTGATGCACCCGGACATGGGGTGGCACGGGATCGATGTAATAGAGCGCTGCGTTGAGGTCAGACCAACTCAAGAGCGAAGGCGCAACCGCGGCTCGTACGACGTACATCTTGCGATCAGCAAAGTCGGAAATAAATTCCTCTTTGGCAATATTGAAATTGATGTGCTTTTTCATGAAATCAGTGCGACAGGAATGAACTTTTCATGGTTGTTGCGCTGGGGAAAACGTTCTGCGGGACAACGCAAGTCGCGAGAATCACCGGTTTCATAGCCTCGCATCCATTGGCCCATGAGTGGCCTGTCGAGCCGAATGCTGCCATCGTCGGTCAGATTTCCAACCGTGTTGTGCGCCTCGGACAGTGCGACCGTACACTTCTGTACACGGCCGTCCGCGCGAATCACGAACGAATTCGGCCGGCTCGCGTAACAGACCTCCCCGACCGTTGTCTTAGACGGCTCGGCGGAAGGCATGTCGCGGTACAACRGGCTTCGCATTTCACCCAGTAGCTTGGCCCGCTCCGCTTTGTTCAACGCCGCGATGCTCGCGCTGTTAGGGCCACCCAGATTTTCAATGGGCTTGAGCAGCACGGAGAACCGCGGGTCGTGGAGGAATTCTTCGCGCAACATTACCGCAAGCGCTTTCACGGATTGTGCGTTCTCTGGTGTCAGGTGCACCCGAAGCAGTACCGATACGCCCAGCTCGCTATCCCGGAGCCTCTTCAGGTTGGTCCAGATCCGATCAAATGTACCCGTGCCGGAGGTCAGCTTTCTGGTTCTGTCGTGTGCATCTCCCATGCCATCCAGGGAAATTTGATAACCCCTCTGCCCCAAGCCGAACAGCTTTTGAACCGTCTGCATGTCCAGCAGATAGCCATTGGTTGTCAAAGCACCGCCAAATCCCACACCGTGGTCCAGACACAGCTTTTGGGCGAACGCACTGAGTTCATAAACAATGTTCTTGGCAGCCAGCGGCTCACCGCCAAACCATTGAAAACTGAGGTATTTGAGGCCTTCCATACGATTGATCATGAATCGCTTCAAGGCTGCCTGCACCCTGGGACTCATCTTCCCGATGGAGAAATCCTCATAACAGTAGGTGCAACGAAAGTTGCACTGTTCCGTCGGCATAAGTGTGAGTTCAAGGCATCTAGGGTCGAGGGTCGACCAGAGCAACTGATTGTTGGTCTGAAACATAATGTCCTGCAACTTTAATCTGACTCATCCATTTATACAGCCGACGGCCAGAGCGTTAAAAAAGTCGGTCGGAGACCGACACTCGAAGTCTGCGGCTAGTGGCTCTGTTTAACCCTCTTCATCGCCGTCCTCTCCACATTTTTTGTTGGGTTGAGGAGGAGGTCGTTCTTGGCAATAGCCGGCATTGGATTTAGGTGGGCAATAGCCAATGTTTATTTGTCCGATGGTAAAGCCTCCGCTTACAAGATCGAGCTCCTCATCTATAATGAGTTCGGTCACTTCGTAGCGGCCGAACTCATCGAATTGCATGTTTTCAATCGCCATGGGTAACGTGGTCGACTTATTCATTGGTTTTCCTTCCATGACCGTCCGTTCTAGGGCGGGACGAGTTCGCCTGCGGAGCAGGACGCTCCGTTATGCGGATTAGAGCCCGCGGAAACAGCGGACAAATCCACTGTCYATTGATAACTACAGATATCTGCTGCTTACACTCGCGACTGGGGCAAGAACCCAGTCAATAAGGCGCCGCTTCTCTTGTTCAATGTCCGCGTCGAGCAGGGTTCCTGGCAACAGATCAATCTGCCGCCCATGGGCTTGGATGCTTTGACTGTCAAGCCTGACGATGATGCGATACATGGCCTCCTTGTCAGGTAGCCCCGACATCGCCGCGACCTCTTCAGACTGCAGGGGACTGCTGGCAACCTCAACGACAGTGCCACGTTGCAGTCCGAATCTTTGATAGGGATAGGGTTGATACCGCAATCGGACTGACTGGCCGACTTGTACGAATCCGAAAGCTTTTGAGGTCGCGAACAAGTGCGCTACCAATGGCACGCCTTCCGGGATAATCACCGCAAGCGTTTGCGTGGAGACGGTCTCTCCAGGTTCTGCATTAATGGCTGTGGCCCTGCCCGTCATCGGTGCCGTGATAGCGAAGACGTCGCGGGATTGCACGTCAGTGGTCTCCTGAGAGAGCATCGCCAGATCCCGACTAATTTCAGCAATCTGAGCTGCCGTCTTGAGAGAGACCTGGTCCAGCTCACTTTTCAATGTTGCGAGGGTTCTTGAAAGCTGGGAGCGCGTTCGCTGCATCGAGAGAAATTGCGCTTGAAGAGCGGCTGCCTGATCTTCCTTCTCCTGCAATGCCACCTGAGATATGTAGTTCGATTTCGCCAGTGTTCTGTGTTTCTCGATAGATAACTCTGATGCGGTCAATCGTTTCGCGTGGAGGTCCAGTTCCTGCTTGTTGTGCCGCAGCTCGTCCATGACGTTCTCAGACTGTGCGCGGAGTCCACGCTCCGCCGTCACACCAAGTTCGTGCGCAGCTTCGCGCTGCCGCATCAGGCTTGCCCGGCGCTCACTGAGCGAAGCCGTACGTAATTCGGAGATCTTCGTATTTTCCTGCTGTCCGACATGCCTTCGTTCATCGGCAAGAACAAAGAGAACGGCACCTTGTTTCACAATTTCCCCCTCGCGAACGTGACGCTCAGAAACAATGCCGCCGGTGGGGGCAAGGATTCTAATCGCACCCCCCTCAGGAACTAGGACGCCGGTAGCAGCAGTACGAGGCCTGTAGCTACCAAAGAATAGGTACAGCAAAATCGCCAGAGACATCGCGGCAGCCAGCCCAACAAGCAGCCAACTATGGCTTGACTGCGCCAAGAGAATCGGCCCGTGTTCCTGTTGGTCGTGCCTTTGCAATACCTCTCGCCGAAAAATACTTCGTCGAGCCTTCTCGTTCATAGAGCCCTCCTTTTTGTTGTGACGACACAAGTGGACTGCCMCGAGAATCGTGGAAAAATCGGGCCAATGCTCGTGTTGAGCACCTTCGCGCGCAACAAACGCTAGAGCCCACGGAGGCGCCCATCCGCTATTGCGAGCATCCAGACGACAAGATTGCTGGGTAGTGCCCTTATTTGTAGAAAAGCAAATAGTCACCAGCCAGCAGAAATTTCCCAAAGTTACTGGCGATTTTTCTGACTCGCGCCGATGAACCCGCCTCGCGCTGTAACGGCAAAAAATGAGGATGAGCTACGCCTCGCTCCGTCAATTGGACCCGGCTGTAGCGAGGGTAGCGGGCGGCTGCGGTGGCTGAGGAATGGGTGTTGGCGGACAGTGGCTCCCAGCGAGTTGCTACCGTTCGTCGGCACCATGCGCCCTCTCCCAGGAAGGGGGGCTTTACTTCTTGCTCAAAGTTGAGAATAATTCGCATTCTCAAGTTGATCAGGCTCGCTTTGCACCTGCGCCAACACTACGCCAGCCAGCCGTTCTGACCCGGTGTCCGCCAGCCAGCGTTTCGTTTTCTTTTGGGGAAAATCCATGAAACGCCGCTGTCTGGCGCGCTTGCGCGCCTCCGTACGAGTCACGCCCATCGCCATCTGCGCCACCCTCGGTGGTCCGGCGCTGGCCGCTGAACCGGCCGTCGATCCGGTCCGCCCGCTGGGCGAGGTGGTGGTCACCGCCACCCGCACCGAGGAACGCGCCGATGCCGTCGCTTCCACCATCACCGTCATCGAGGGCAGCCGCATCGAGCGCGCCCAGCCGGTCGACGAGACCGGCCTGTTTGCCGACGAACCCGATATCGACGTACCGCGCGACCGGCGCCGCTTTGGCGCCGGCAGCATCAATATCCGCGGCATCGAGGCTAACCGCGTGCTGCTGATGGTCGACGGCGTGCGCCTGCCGGACTATTACAACGGCGGCGGCCCCTCCAACCTGTCCAGCGCCACCCGGGACGCGCCCGAGTTCTCCTTCCTCAAGCGGGTCGAGGTGCTGCGCGGGCCGGCCTCCAGCCTGTACGGCTCGGACGCCATCGGCGGCGTGGTCTCGTACGTCACCAAGGATCCCGAGGACCTGATGCGCGGCCGCGCGGTGGGCGGCGAGGCGGGCCTGTCGTGGAACGGCATCGACCGCGGTTTCGGCCAGACCGCCGGCGTGGCGGGCGGCAACGAGACCATCAAGGGCTTGTTCATGTATGCGCACCGCAAGGGGCACGAGGTGGAAAACATGGGCGGCAACGGTTCCACCTCGACCGGCCGCACCAAGCCCAATCCGCAGAACAGCGAGACCAACGCCTGGCTCGGCAAGATCGTGCTCGATCCTGCCGCCGGCCACCGCTTCAGGCTGACCTACGAGCATCGTGACAGCGACACCTTTACCGATATCCTGCGCCTGTCCACCGCGCTGCCGCGCGTGACCGCCGCCAGCGGCACCGAGGACCTGTCGCGCAACCGCGTCAGCCTGGACTACGAGTGGAAGCCGGGCAGCCACGTGATCGACCGCCTCGGCGCCACCGTGTTCTATCAGGAGAGCGAGTCCAACACCGTGACCAACCAGGTGCGCAGCAGGACCAGCTCCGGTTGCTCAGGCTCCACGGCGGGCAGCAGCCTGTGCGACGTGAACCTGCTGTTCGGCTTCCGACAGCAGCAGACCGGCTTCAACCTGCAGGCCGACAAGTCGTTCAACACGGGCTTCGTAGGCCACCGGCTGATCACCGGCGTGGATTTCCTGCGCACGCAGACCAGCGAGATGCGCGATGGCACCGCCTACAACCGCACCACCGGCGTGGTGTCGAAATCGCTGGCCGGCGACAACTTCCCGATCCACGATTTCCCCAAGGGCGAGACCCGCCAGACCGGCATCTTCGTGCAGGATGAACTGCAGTTCGCCGGCGGCCGCTTCACGCTCACGCCCGGCCTGCGCTTCGACCATTACGCGCTCGGGCCGGACGAAGACAAGCTCTACAACAGCGTCGCCGCCAAGCCCGCCATCAGCAAGAGCGATTGGGCGGTCTCGCCCAAGCTGTCCGCGCTGTGGCAAGCCACCGACCGCATCAATGTGTGGGCCCAGTACGTTTTCGGCTACCGCGCGCCGAACTACCAGGAAATCAACGGCAGCTTCCGCAACACCATCCAGGGCTACGGCGCCGCGCCCAATGGCGATCTGAATCCGGAGAAGAGCCGCTCCTTCGAGATCGGTGCGCGCTACACCGACGAGCGCGTGCAGTCCAGCGTCGCGGTATTCGACAACCGCTACAAGGACTTTATCGAACAGGTGGCGCTGAACTGCCCGTCCGACCCCGCCTGTCTCGCCGGCCTGCGAGCCACGTACCAGTACCGCAACCAGAGCAGCGTGCGCATCTACGGCGCCGAGTGGCGCGGCAGCTACCGCTTCCTGCCGCAGTGGCGCGTCGACAGCGCCGTGGCCTATGCGCACGGCAACAACGAACAGACCGGCCAGCCGCTCAACAGCGTCTCGCCGCTGCGCGCCAGCGCCGCACTGACCTGGGAACGCGGCAGCGACAGCCAGGGCCAGGGCGCTAGCCTGCGCTGGCGTGGAGCGCGCCCGGTGACGCGCACCGACGACACGTCCTTCACCTACTTCAAGCCGGGCGGCTATGGTGTGGTCGATCTGCAGGGCTGGTGGCGCTTCAACCGCTACGCCAGCCTGGTGCTGTCGGTGAACAACGTGTTCGACAAGAAATACTGGCTGTGGGGCGATGTGCGCCAGGGCAGCGTGGCCGCCAGCGAGCCGGGCCTGGATTTCTATACGCAGCCCGGGCGTACCTTCGCCGCCAGCGTGAAGCTGTCGTTCTGACCTGAGGCGATTCGACCCGACATGTCCCCACAAAACAAAACCAAGATGCGGCTGATCCGCGCGCTGTGCCTGCTGTGGCTTGCCCTTCTGGCGCTCGGCATGCAGCAGGCGCGGGCCACGCCGAAGATTGCCGTGCTGACCACCTCGCCGGTGCCGGCGGGCAAGTTCGAGCCCCTGCAGGCGATGGCGCGCGCGCACGGCATGACGCTCGATGCGCGCTATCTCGAACGGATGAGCGCGCAGGATGTGGCGCCATTCATCGACGGCGCGGGATTGCTGATCCTCGATGCGCCGCGCGATCACATTGTCACCGAGATGCTGGCGAAGCTGGGGCCGCAATGGACCAATGCGCGCGTGCCGCGCCTGCTGATCGCCACCGACCGCTTCGAGGCGCACGGCCTCGACAATGCGCTGGGTGCGAAGCTGCATGCGTACTATGTCAACGGTGGCCGCGCCAACTTCGACGCCATGATGCGCACGCTGGCCGCGCAGCAGTTCAAGCTGCGCGCGGACGGCGCGATTCCCGCGCCGGTGGTGTTTCCAAAAGCCGCTTACTACCATCCGCGCCTGGCCAGCGTGGTGACCGAATCGCCGGACGAGGCGCTCGGCGCATCCGGCCACGCTGGCACGCCGGTGATCGGCGTCGCCATCCACCAGGCCTATGTCTCCGGCCTGGACAGCGCCTTTATCGACGACCTGATCGCGAGCATCGAAGCGCGTGGCGCGCGCGCGCTCGTCTTCTACAGCCCGGTGATGGATGCGGACGGCGTGCTGCGCATGGCCGCGCCCGGCGGCAAGCGCATTGTCGATGTGCTGGTCAACGGCCAGATCATGCTCAATGCGGCGGGCCGCAAGGCGGAGTTTGAAACGCTAGGCATCCCGGTGCTGCAGGTCATACCCTACCGCAAGGGCGATGCGCAGGACTGGGAGCGCGATCCGCACGGCATCAGCCTCACCGATACACCCTTCTACCTGGTGCAGCCCGAACTGGCCGGCGTCAGCGATCCCATGCTGGCCGCCGCCACTTCGCACAAGGACGGCAGCATCGTCAGCCTGCCGGCGCAGCTCGATGCCGTGGCCGACAAGGCACTGGCGCTCACACGTCTGCAGCGCACGCCCAATGCCGGGAAGCGCGTGGCGATCCTGTTCTACAACTATCCCGCTGGCGAAAAGAACCTGTCGGCATCCTTCCTCAACCTGCCGCGCAGCCTGTCTTCCACCCTGGCCGCGCTGCATGCCGCGGGCTACCGCACCGAGGCCGCCGGCGAACTCGCGCTGCAGCGCGATCTTGGCGCGTTGCTCGCGCCCTTCTACCGCGAAGGCCAGCTCGGCGCGCTGCTCGATGCGGACCGCGCCGCGTGGATGCCGATGGCGCAATACCGCCGCTGGTACGACGCGCAGCCCGCCGCGTTCCGCGCCGAGGTCAGCGCGCGCTGGGGCGAGCCCGRAGCCTCGTCGATGGCGATCAGGCGCAACGGCGTGGCCGGCTTCGCCATCCCGCGCCTGCAGCTCGGCAACGTGGCGCTGATGCCGGTGCCGCCACGCGGCGAGCGCGACGAAGCCGCCGAGAAGGCGCTTTATCACTCCACCAAGACGCCGCTCAACCATTTCTACATGGCGGCCTACCTGTGGGCGCGCGAAGGGCGCGAGGCGCTGGTGCACTACGGCACCCACGGGACGCAGGAATGGACGCCGGGCAAGGAGCGCGGCCTGTCCGTGACCGACCAGCCCTACATGGTGCTCGGCAGCGTGCCCGTGATCTATCCCTACATCGTCGACGACGTCGGCGAGGCGTTGCAGGCCAAGCGCCGGGGCCGCGCCACCATCGTCAGCCACCAGACGCCGCCGTTCAAGCCGGCCGGCCTGCACACCGACCTGTCGGCGCTGCATGATCAGTTGCACAACTACCTGCAGCAGGACAACGGCGCGGTGAAGGACACACTGCGCGAGGACATCCTCAAGCGCAGCGCGCGCATGCATCTGTTCGACGACATGGGCTGGCCGCAGGCGCGTGCGAGCGCGCAGTTCACCGAGTACCTGGATGCGTTGCACACGCACCTGCACGAACTCGCGGGCGCATTGCAGCCTTATGGGCTGCACACGTTCGGCCAGTCGCAGGATCCCGGGCTGCGGTTGTACACGGTGATGGCCATGCTTGGCCAGTCCTGGCTCAAGCGCGTGTTTCCCGATGAGCCCGAGGAACTCTTCGCGCTCGATTACAAGCAGCTGGCGCGGTCGGAACCCTACGCCATGTTGCACCGCTACGTCATCGACGGCGCGCCGTTGACGGGCCTTTCCGACGCCAGGCAGCGTGAAGACATGCGGCGCGCACGCACGCTCTACGCCAGCCTCGATGCCGCGCCTGAGAGCGAAGCCATTCTCACCGCGCTGGCGGGCCGCTACGTGCTGGCCGGCACAGGCGGCGATCCGGTGCGCAATCCCGATGCGCTGCCGACCGGCCGCAACCTGTATGGCTTCGATCCTTCCAAGGTGCCCAGCCGGGAAGCATGGCAGGCCGGACAAGCAGCGGCGCAAGCCATGATTGCCGACTGGCGCAAGCGTCACGGCAAGTGGCCCGCCAAGCTGGCCTTCTCGTTGTGGAGCGTGGAGACCATGCGCCATCAGGGCATGCTCGAAGCGCAGGCGCTGGCGGCCATGGGCATCCGCCCGAAGTGGGACGGCGGTGGCCGCGTGGTCGGGGTGGAAGCGATTCCCGCCGCGGAGCTCAAGCATCCGCGCGTGGACGTGGTGCTGTCCGCCACCGGCCTGTACCGCGATCACTTTCCCAACCTGATCAAGTGGCTGGCCGAAGCGGTCAAGCTGGCCGCCGCGCAACCCGAGCCCGACAACGCGGTGGCCGCGAGCACGCGCGCGGTGCGCGAGCGCCTGGCGCAACTCAAGGCGGCGGAGATGAATCCCGAGCGCATCGAGTCGCTGGCGCTGACGCGCATCTTTGCCAGCGAGTCGGGCAACTACGGCACCGGTCTCAACGACGCTACGCTCGCCAGCGACAGCTTCGGCAGCGGCAAGCAAGCGGACGCCAAGCTCGCCAATCTCTATCTCTCGCGCATGCAGTACGGCTACGGGCCCGACGAAAAAACCTGGGGCGAGAAGCTGCCGCAGCTCAACCTCTACGCCGAGAACCTCAAGGGCGTGGAAGGCGCGCTGCTGGCGCGCAGCTCCAACCTGTATGGCATGCTGACCACCGACGATCCCTTCCAGTATCTCGGCGGCATCGGCCTGGCCGTGCGCCATCTGACGGGCAAGGCGCCGGAGCTGCTGATCTCCAATTTGCGCGATGCGAACAGTGCGCGCACGGAAACGGCGGCTTCCTTCCTCGCCACCGAACTGCGCACGCGCTATTTCCATCCGGGCTGGATCGAAGGCATGAAGGCCGAAGGCTATAGCGGCGCGCTCAACATGCTCGACACCGTCAACAACTTCTGGGGTTGGACCGCGGTCGCGCCGGAGATCGTGCGCGACGACCAGTGGACCGAGTTCGCCGAGGTCTACGTCAAGGACAAGCACAAACTCGGCCTTGATGAATGGTTCGAGAAGCATGCGCCGCAGGCCCAGGCCCAGGTGATCGAGCGCATGCTGGAAGCCGCGCGCAAGGGCTACTGGAAAGCCGACCCCGAGATGCTCAAGACGCTGGCCGACCGCTGGCAGACGCTCTCGCAGCGGCACGATATCCGCAGCGGCAACCGCAGCTTCAACCGCTACGTGCAACAGCAGGCCACGGCCCCCGGCGCGGCGGGCTATGGCACGCAAGCTCCCGCGGCACCGCCGGCGGGCGCACCGAAGGCCGCGGCTGCGCAGGCTGCCYCGCAGCCGCCGCAGCCTGAAGCGAAAACGCAGCCCGAGCCAAAGCCCGCGCCGCCATCGCAATCCGTACCCGTGYAAGGCATGCAACTGGTGGAGCGCAAGCCGCCCGCCGCGGCGCTCGTGCCGGTGCTGTCGTGGCTCGCCGCCGGCATCGCGCTGGCCGGGGCCGTGCTCGGCGGCGCCCTCAGCGCGCGGCGCCGCGCCAGCGCCGCACCACTCTTCCGGAATCCAACAAAACCCTACTGAGGCATCATGACCCCTACCCTGCTTGAAACCCTGATGTACGACGTCGGCCAGTTGTTCCTGTACCCGACGCTTGCCCTGATCGGGCTGCTCTTCCTCTACGCCTTCTGGGCGCTCGGCGAGTTCGCCATGCAAGGCTGGCAGCGCCGCCGCAACACGATCGAAACCGGCCGCGGCTACGTGCTGGTGGCGTATGCGCTGCGCCATCGCGTGAAGGACCCGGACACACTCGACGTGACCGCGCATCGGTTGCTGGAGTGGCCGCGCATCGCCACGCGCGTGGCGCCCATGCTGGGGCTTGTAGCCACCATGATCCCGATGGGGCCGGCGTTGAAAGGCTTGTCGGGCGGCAACCTCGCCAACGTGGGCGAGAACCTCACCATCGCTTTCTCTGCCGTGATCCTCGCGCTGATCGCCGCCAGCATCACGTTCTGGGTGGTCAATGTGCGGCGCCGCTGGCTGGCCGAGGAACTGGTGTGGCTGGGCAAGCACCAGCCGCAGTGGGAGGTCGACGCATGAAGTTCCTGGAAGAAAGCGAAGCCGACGATCCCATCCTGTCGGTGGTCAACCTGATCGACGTGTTCCTGGTGGTGATCGCCGCATTGCTGGTGGCGATCGCGCAGAACCCGATGAACCCGTTCACGCATGCGGACGTCACCGTCATCACCAATCCCGGCAAGCCGAATATGGAGATCGTCTCAAAGCAGGGCGAGAAGGTCGTGCGCTACCAGGCGAGCGGACAAGTCGGCAGCGGGGATGGCACCAAGGCCGGCGTTGCCTATCGGCTGAAGGACGGCTCGATGGTCTATGTGCCGGAAGCGGCAACTGGGCAATAATAGGCAGGTCCGCGGCATGCCCGCGGACCATAGGCAAAAAACCGCAGAAACCAGGATTACCGCCGCCATGCAGACTCGCTCACGCCTTGCCATTGCCCGCGCCGCCGGCGTGGCGCTCGCCGCCGCTTTGCTTGCCGCGCTCGCCGGCTGCGCGGGTACGCCACCGGCCGCCGTGGCTGGCGACGTCGCGCACCAGTTCACCGGTAAGACCTACGTGCTGCTGGGCGAGGTCCACGACAACGCCGATGGCCAGAAGCGGCGCTTGCTTGCCTTGTCGAGCGCGCTCGAAGCGGGTTGGCGCCCGGCCATCGCAATGGAGCAGTTCGACCGCGAACGCCAGCCCGATATCGACCGCGCCCGCCGCGAGCGCCCTGGTGACGCGGCGTATGTGGTGGCGCAGGCGGGCGGCAAGAACTGGCAGTGGGAGCTTTACACGCCGGTGGTGGCCCTGGCCTTGCGCTATGACCTGCCGCTGGTGGCGGCCAACCTGTCGCGGGCGGATGCGGGGCGCATCGTGCGCGGCGGGCTCGATGGCGTATTCGATGCAGCCGAGCGCAAGCGCCTCGGCCTTGCCGCGCCCTTGCCCCAAGACATCGTGACGGAACAGACCGCGGTGCTCGACCGCGGCCATTGCGGCAATTTCCCCAAGGCCATGCTGCCGGGCATGCTCGATGCCCAGGCCGCGCGCGATGCGGTGATGGCGGCCGCGATGCGCGAATACGCCGAACGCGGCGCGGTGCTGATCGCCGGCAACGGCCATGTGCGGCGCGACGTGGGCGCGCCGCGCTGGCTCGCCGCCGAGCCGGGCAGTATCTACAGCGTGGGCTACCTGGAGCAGGCCAGCGGCCAGGAGGCCGGCGCCTACGACCGCGTGGTGCTGGTGCCCGCGCACAAGCGGGCCGATCCCTGCGCTGGCGCCAAGCCGGCGACGGGAGCCGCGCCGGCTTGAGTCCGGGGGCCGCTTAGCCGAACAGTTCCTCGGCCACGGTCGGATGCAACTGCACCGTGGTCTGCAGGTGCGACAGCCTCACTCCCAGCCGCAGCGCCACGGCGAACGCCTGCACGATTTCCGGCGCGGCGTTGTCCATCATGTGCGCGCCCAGCACGCGGCCGCTGCGCGTATTCACCACCAGCTTGACCATGGACGCCTGCTCGCTGCCGGCGAAGCGGTTCTCCAGCGAGACGAAGCGGCGCACCACGGTGTGGATGCGCTCCGGCTTGCCCGCCTCCTCAATGGCGGCCTGCTCGCTCAGGCCCACGCTGCCGATGGCCGGCTCGCAGAACACCGCGGTAGGCACCAGGTCGAAATCCGATCGGTCGCCGCGGCGGCCGAACAGGCGGTCCGCCAGCCAGCGGCCCTGCGCGCTGGCCACCGGTGTCAGGTGYGGGCCGTCGATGGTATCGCCGATGGCGTGGATCGCGCGGACCTTGGTGCGGAACGAGCGGTCCACCTGGATGCCGCCCTGTTCGGCTTTCTGCACGCCAAGCGCCTCCAGGCCGAGCCCGTCCCAATGCGGGTCGCGCCCGATGGCAGCCAGCGCTGCCTGCGCGCGCACGGTCTGGATGCGGTCCCTGCCGCCGGCGCCAGTGTTGCCAGTGTTGCCATTGCCGCCATTGCCATGCTGCCGGTAGCACACATCGATGGCACCGTTGGCCTGGTTCAGCAGCGTTACCTCGGTATTGAAATGCAGCCGCACGCCCTTGGCGGCGAGCGCCTCGGCCAGTGCCTCGGCAACTTCATGGTCGAAGCGCGGCAGCAGGCGTTCCCCGCGCACCAGCATCTCCACCTTGACGCCGTAGCGCGACAGGATCGAGGCCTGTTCCACCGCCACGTAGCCGCCTCCGATCACCACCAGCGAAGCCGGCAGGCTTTGCCAGGTGAAGATGTCGTCGGAGGTGCAGGCGAGTTCGCCGCCTGGCACCGGCAAGGCACGCGGCCGCGCGCCGGTGGCGATCAGGATGCGTTTCGCCTGGATGACCTCCGCGCCCACCTGTACCTGGTCCGGCGCGATCACCGTGGCATCGCCGCGCAGCAGTTCCACGCCGGCTTCCTGCAGGTGGTGCGTATAGGCCACGTGCAGCCGCGCCATCTCCGCATTGACACGCACGATGGCATCGCTCCAGTCCTCCTTGCCGCCGGTGTGCGACAGGCAGCCCGACAGGACGGCGGCCAGGCTGGCGCCATATGAGAGCATTTTCTTGGGGACGCAGCCGCGATTGATGCAGGTGCCGCCGATGGCATCCCGCTCCACCAGCACCACGCGCGCGCCGTGCGAGGCCGCGCGCCGCGAAGCCGCCACTCCGCCCGAGCCTGCGCCGATTACCACGAAGTCCGCTTCGCGCTGCGCGCCGGCGCGGCGCTTGCCGCGGCGGGGAACGTGCTCCACCACTTGCTCGGATGTCGCCCTGCGCGCGCTGCGGCGCTCGGTCGTGGGTCTTGCCTGGCGTTTCGTCATCAATGCCTCCTGTTGCGGCGCGAAGGCCGCATTGCACATCGTGATGACGGAGCCGCTAGGGCGGCCGTCGCGCTGGTTGAACGCTACGCGGCGGTGCCAAGCTCCGTCTTCAGGACAGACGGCCATTCGCGCAGAAAGGTCTCCCCATCGCGCTGGCCGAGATCGTAGGCACCGGTCATCGCGCCGGGCTGGGTGTAGTCCCAGCTCGAGATCGGTACCCGTTGCGAAGGTTGCAGGTAGAGCCGGCGCTGCGCGCCGTGTTGCAGAACAAAGCGCCGTGGACGCGGATAGAGCCGCGTCACCAGCACCAGTACGTCGCCGGGCGTTGCGTCGAGCGCGTCGACCGGCACGTTGTCGACCATGCCGCCATCGAGCACGGGCCGGCCGTCGCGCCGGAGCACCGGCGTGAAGGGTGGCGTCGAGGAAGATTGCAGCAACAGGTCGGCCAGTTGCTCGGGCGAGCCGCAGTCCTGCGCGCGCACGAACTCCGGATGGAAGCCCAGCTTGCGGCCCAGCCGCGGGTGCAGCGTCTTGAGCCAGTGCTTCTCGATGTTGTAGGCCACCAGGCCAGCCATGACCGCCAGCCGCGGACCGCTCCAGCGCGGGATATGGGCCACGCCGATGCGGATTTCCGGCGCCGCCTGCAAGCGCGCCAGGCGGCCCTCGCCGAAGATGCTCAGCAGGGCGGTGCGGTAGATGCCGTAGTGCGGGAACACGCGCTGCCTGTTCAGCAGGTTGCCCCAGTAGGCATTGCGCCGGTTGCCGGCAAGCACCTCGCGGTAGTACGCCATCACCTCGCGGGAATCGTGCGTGTAGACCATGCAGGCCGTGGCGGCGCCGGCGGAAATTCCCGTGATCACGCGCGGGCGCAGGCCCAGCTCGGGCGCCACCCTATCCCACCAGCCCGCCTGCCACCAGCAGCGGTTGCCGCCGCCGGCGAACACCACCTGGTCGAACGGAGAGGCTGCCGCGGCGGGCTGGACGGAAGCAGGAACTACGCTGCGGGGCTCATACATGGATTGCATGCAATTCAGTGATGGCGCCGCTCACAGCAGCGCATAAGTGGTGGTGGCCTGCACGGCCAGCTTGCCGTCGGTGCCGGTCAGCTCGATTTCGCCGAACACCACGGTCTTGCCCAGGCGCAGCACGTTGGCGCGCACCAGCACGTCGCCGTCGATCACCGGGCGCATGAAGTTGGTTGTCAGCGTGACGGTGGTCATGGGGCGGAAGCCGCCCGCCGCGCTGGCGACCGCCACGATCATGGCGGTATCGGCGGCGGCCATCAGCACCTGGCCGCACACCACGCCACCCGCATGGCGAAACGATTCGTCGAAAGGCAGGCGCAGTGTTACGCCCTGCGCATCAACGGCTTCGGCACGCAGGCCGAGTTGGCGCACCCACGGCGCCAGTACGCGTTGCAAGATGCCGTCGATATCGGCAAGCGTCAGGCTGGATTCCGGCTTGGGTCTTGGCATTGACTCTGGCATGGCACTCCCGTTTGTCTGGGGTGGGGCCGGGCCAGGTTGCTATTCCGTCTCCTCCGGCGCGGCGCGATGTTTGAGCCAATGATACAGGGGGCCGGTGCACAGCACCACGAACGCCATCCGGATCACGTGGAAGGCCGTCACCAGCGGCACGCCCAGTTCCAGCACCTTGGCGGTGATGCACATCTCCGCGATGCCGCCGGGCGTGGTGCCGAGAATGGCGGTGGCTGGATGCACGCCAGACAGCGCCGACAAGGCCCAGCCGAACAGCGCGGAGAGCACCAGTGCGACCAGCGTGTACAGCGCCACGCCGGTGAGAAAGCGCGGCGCCGTGTGGAGGAAGTCGCGCGAGAAGCGCGCCCCCAGCGAGACGCCGATCAGCAACTGGCCGGCGCGGCTCATCCAGGTGGGGATGGCCGACAGTTCCACGCCCGAGGCGGTCAGCACCGCTGCCGCCAGCAGCGTGCCGATCACGAAGGGATTGGGCAGGTTGAAGCGCTTGAGCACCAGCGCTGCGCTGACGGTGATCGCGATCAGCCCGAGCAGCCCCAGGTAGTCCACCGTGCGCGGACCGGGGATATAGGGATCGAGCCCATGGATGCCGCCGTACTGGAACAGCGCGGGCACCGCCACCACCACCATTAGCACGCGCAGCGAATGCGCGGCGGCCACCTGGTCGATGCGCGCGCCGTTGCGCTCGGCCAGGTTTGCCATCTCCGAGGCGCCGCCGATGGCGGTGGAGAAGTACGCCGTCTTGAACGCCACGCCCGTGCTCCTGCGCAGCAGGAACGCGCCCCCGCAGCCGAGCACCAGCGCGAACAGCGAACCCGCCACGATATACGGCAGGAACTCCAGCAGACGTTCCACCACGTCGGACGTGAAGTACAGCCCGAGCGAAGTCCCGATGGCCCACTGCCCGGCATTGCGCGCCTGCGTGGGCGCGCGCAGGTCGGCGCCGCGCATGCGCGCGGTGGCCACCGCCAGCAACGGCCCGATCATCCATGGCAGGGGCGTGTGAAGCAGCGTGCAGAGCAGCGCGGCGGCCAGGCCGAGCAGCAGCGTCAGCAGGACCGGACGCCAGCGGTGAAGAAGAGAAGGCATGTCGCAGCGGCCTGGCGCGCGGGCGCCGGCGCGGTGTTCTTGTGATGAAGCGGAATGTAGGGACAACAGCGCCGATGCGATGGCCTGYCACGGCGCCACAAACGAAAAGGCCCGGCACCCTGGAGTGCCGGGCCTTGCCCGCATTTTGCGCCAATCAACCGGTGGCGTCAGCCACTTTGCCGCGCGCCGAGCGCCGGGACAGCCAGCCCAGGATGCGCGGGATCAGCACCACCGCCACCGTCATGGCCAGGATGGTGGCCGAGATCGGCTGGGTCACGAAGATCGACCAGTCGCCCTGGCTGATCGACAATGCATTGCGCAACTGCTTCTCCGCGATCGGTCCCAGGATCATGCCCACGATCACCGGCGCGGTGGGGAAGTCGAAGCGGCGCATGGCCATGCCCAGCACGCCGATCACAAACAGCAGCAGCAGGTCGAACCACGACTGGCGGATGCCGTAGGCGCCCAGGCCCGCGAAGATCAGGATGCCGCCGTACAGCAGCGGCGTGGGAATGCGCAGCATGCGCACCCACAGGCCGATGGCCGGCAGGTTCAGCACCAGCAGCATCACGTTGCCGATGTAGAGCGAAGCCAGCAGGCCCCACACCAGGTCGCCCGAGGTCTGGAACAGCATCGGGCCCGGCTGCAGGTTGTAGTTCTGGAACGCCGCCAGCAGGATCGCGGTGGTGTTCGAGGTCGGGATGCCCAGCGTGAGCAGCGGTGCCAGCGTGGCAGTCACCGCGGCGTTGTTGGCGGCCTCGGGGCCGGCCACGCCTTCGATCGCGCCTACCGTGCCGAACTCGCCCTTGTGCTTGGACAGCTTTTTCTCGGTGGCGTACGACAGGAAGGTCGGGATCTCAGCGCCGCCAGCCGGGATCAGGCCGAACGGGAAGCCGATGATGGTGCCGCGGATCCATGCCGGCACCGAGCGCTTCCAATCCGATTTGGTCATCATGATCGAGCTGAGCCTGTTGAAGCTGCCGTCCGGCTGCGGGAAGAAGGCATTGAACAGCGCCTCGCCCACCGCGAACAGGCCCACCGCGACCACCACGATATCGATGCCATCGTACAGTTCCTGCACGTTCATCGAGTAACGGGTCTGGCCCGACAGCGAATCCATGCCGATCAGGCCGATGCCCAGGCCAAGGAACAGGCTGGTCATGCCGCGCAGCAACGACGAACCCAGCACCGCCGACACCGTGGTGAAGGCCAGCAGCATGATCATGAAGTATTCGCCGGGACCGAACTGCAGCGCCACGTCGGCCGCCACCGGCGCGAACATCGACAGCAGCACCGTGCCGATCGTGCCCGCCACGAAGGAGCCGATGGCCGCGGTGGCCAGCGCCGGGCCGGCGCGGCCGCTCTTGGCCATCAGGTTGCCTTCCATCGCCGTGACCATGGTCGACGACTCGCCCGGCGTGTTCATCAGGATGGAGGTGGTGGAGCCGCCGTACATGGCGCCGTAGTAGATGCCGGCGAACATGATCAGCGCCGCGGTGGGTTCCACCTTGGCGGTCAGCGGCAGCAGCATCGCCACGGTCAGTGCCGGGCCGATGCCCGGCAGCACGCCGATGGCGGTGCCCAGGAAGCAGCCGACCAGGGCCCACATCAGGTTGATTGGCGTGATGGCGATGGCAAAGCCATGCATCAGCAGGTTGAGAGTATCCATGGATCAGCTCCGGTCAGAACCCGGCGACGGGCAGCAGCGGCAAATTGATGCCGAGCAGGAATTCAAACAGTGCCCACATCGGCAACGTAATGCACAGGCCAATCAGGCCATCGCGCAGGAAGCGCTTGCTGCCATAGCCGCGTGCCACGCAGATCATCAGCAGGGTCGACGCCAGCACGAATCCAAGCGTGCCGATCAGCGCCATATTGGCCACCAGCCCGGCAGCCACCCACAGGAAGCCACGGAAGTTATGCGGTGCGGAGGGCAGCTCGGCGTCTTCCTCGGGCATATTGCGAAAGCCGCCGCGAATGCCCTGCCAGGTCAGCGCCGCGCCGCACACGGCCAGGCCGATGGCGACCAGCGTCGGCATGAAGCGCGGCGACAGGCCGGCATAGCCTTCGTCGCCGGAGATGCCAGACAGGCCGACGAAATAGAAAACGGAGAGCAGCAATACGGCTATGCCGATCGCCAGGTGCGAGGGTTTCATGATGTGAAGTGGCTCCTTCATGCGGCGCCTGCGGTCGTGTTGGCCGACCCTTGGCTTGCCGCGGTTTGTCGTCCCCGCTTAAGGCGGGGGCCCGGCGATTTGTAGTTTGGTCTTTTGGGTATCGCAGGTGGACACCGGACCCCCGCCAGCTGCATGCGCACCGGGCGTTATGGTGCGCCGCAGGCAGGGCCGACAGGTAAAACGTTCGAACAGTGAAGCGGTGAAGCGGTGAAGCAATGAAGCGGTAAGACCGGGCTGCTTACTTCGCCACGCCCAGTTCACGCAGCGTGCCACCCAGGCGGGCCGACTCGCTGTCCACGAACTTGCCGAACTCGTCGCCGGTCAGCAGGAACGGGGTCCAGTCGTTCTTGGCCAGGGTTTCCTTCCACAGCGGCGTCTCGGTTGCCTTCACCACCGCATCCACCAGCGCCTTGCGTTGCTCGGCGGTGATGCCGGGCGCGCCGTACACGCCGCGCCAGTTGTAGATCTCCACATTGATGCCCTGCTCTTTCAGGGTCGGGATATCGGCGGTGCGCTCCTTGGAGGTCACGGCCAGCGCGCGCATCTTGCCGCTCTTGATAAAGGGCAGGAACTCGGACACGCCGGCAATGCCGACCGTCACGTGGCCGCCCAGGATCGAGGCCGAGGCTTCGCCGCCGCCCTGGAACGGCACGTAGTTGATCTTCTTCGGATCCACGCCGCTTTCCTTGGCCACCAGCCCCGCGAGGATGTGGTCGATCGAACCCTTGGAGCCGCCGCCCCAGCTGACGCTGCCCGGGTTGGCCTTGAGCTGCGTGGTGAGGTCCTTGATGGACTTCAGCGGCGAGCTGGCCGGCACCGTGATCACCATGGTGTCGGCGAACAGGCGAGCGATCGGGGTTGCGTTCTTCAGCGTGACCGGCGGCTTGTTGGTTTCGATCGCGCCCACCATCACCGCGCCGGTGACGATCATCGCGTTCGGGTTGCCCTTGTCGGTATTGACGAACTGCGTCAGGCCGATGGTGCCGCCCGCGCCGCCCTTGTTGTCGTAGGAGGCCGTCTTGGCCACGCCGGCGGCAACGAGCGCCGCGCCCAGCGAGCGGCCGGTCTGGTCGAAGCCGCCGCCCGGGTTGGCGCCGATCATGAACTTCACGCTGTCGAGCGCGAACGCGGGCGCGGCAGCCACGCTGGCGGTGATCGCGGCCGAAGCCATGACGACGTGGGCAAAGCGATGAATCGAACGACGCATTACGGTCTCCTGTTCTTTTTCAGAGGATTGCCGGTGAACGGTTGCCGGCGATGCTGGCGAGGACCGACCCGGAGGTGTCCGGCTGGCGGTGAAGCTGGCTGTCGGGGGCGGGAGAGTCGTGCGGTGCGCCGGCGCTGCCTGCGTTGGGCGGCCGGCTTGGCGTTGTCTCCTGTCCCCGGCAGCGCTTGCATGCCGGACTTGTTCTTTGGTTTTCTGACTTGGTCTGGCCCGTACGGCGACCATGGCGCGATTCTATGGGGTGGAAACTGTCAAAAGGCTGTCAATTTGTCAGGGAATGGGGTGGGGTTTACGTGGGGGTGGATGTATGGACATTTGGTTCTTTTGGACTTTCTGGTCTTTCTGGCGCCGTCTCACTCCCCGATCGGCAGCGCCAGCACCGCCCGAACCCCTTTGCCCTGCACCGCGACTCCCAGCTCCACCGTGCCACCGAACCGCGCGGCCATCTCGCGGGAAATCGCCAGCCCCAGGCCGGAGCCCGGTTCGACATTCCCGACCCGCCGGTAGAACCGCGCAAATACCTTTTCGCGCTCCTCGACGGGAATGCCCGGCCCATCGTCCTCCACCACCAGGCAGGCGCTATCCGCGAAACGCGCGGCGGAAAGCGTGATCCTGCTGCCGCGCGGCGAATACTGGATCGCGTTGTGGACAAGATTGGCAAATGCCTCGCGCAGCAGCGCGGCATCGGCCCGTACCGGCAGCACCAGCCCCTGCGGCCGCTCCCAGCCAAAGTCCTGCTGCTTGCCGCGCGCCAGCGGCAAGTAGTCCAGCGCCACCTGCTCTGCCACGGCCACGGCATCGATCAGGTCCGGCGGCTCGGCGTCGCCAGGTGTGTCGCTGCCCGGGTGTTGCCGTACGCGCGCCAGCGCCAGCAGCTGGTTGGTCAGGCGCGCGGCCTGCTCCAGCTGCGTGACGATGCCGCCTACCGCCTCCCCGGCGGCATCCCGCGCGTGAGCGGGATCGGCGCCGGCGGAAAGCTGGCGCTGGGCAAACTCGGCTTGCGTCTTGAGGATGGCCAGCGGCGTGCGCAACTGGTGGGCCGCGTCGGCAATGAACTGCGCCTGGGCCTGCGTCATCGCGTCGGAGCGCGAGACATGCAGGTTGACGGCGTCCACCAGGGGGCGGACTTCCATCGGCACGTGGTCGAAGGCCAGCGGCGTCAGGTCGCCGGCGGAACGTGCCTGCACATCGTCGCGCACGCGTGCCAGCGGGCGCAGCACATAGGTGATGCCGGCCACGAGGATGCCGGCGCTGACCAGGATCAGCAGCACGCCGCGCGCCAGCGCGCCGCGCCACACGGTGGCGATGAGTTCGAAGCGCGGCTCGGCGGTTTCCGCCACCTGCACGATGACGCGCATATGCGCGTTGGGCCGGTACACCGGATGCGCAAGCACGGCAATGCGCACCGGATCGCCGCGATAGTCGGCATCGTAGAAATGCGGCTGGTTGCTGGCGATCCCACCCTTGGGCAGCGGCAGGTCATCGTAGCCGGTGACGGTTTCGATCCGGCCATTGCGTTCCAGCGATACGCGGTAGAAGACGTGGGTCTGGGCCGCGGTCTCGAACATCTCCATGGCGGCGTCCGGCAGTGCTATCTGCACGCTTTCGCCGGCCATGCCGATGGCGTTGTCGATGGCGCGCACGGAGCCGTAGAGCGAGCGGTCGTAGGCGGCGTTGGCGGCGTCGCGCAGCGTGCCGTAGGTCAGCCAGGTGTCGAGCGCCATCATTGCCGCCAGCGCGGGCACCAGCAGCAACAGCAACTGGCGGCGCAGGCTGCCCTGCAGCCAGCGCCGCAGCCAGTGCCGTGGCAGGCGGCGCAGCATCAGGGCTGACCTTCCGGTTCCAGCAGGTAGCCGAAGCCGCGCAGCGTGACGATGGTCACGCCGTGGCCGGAGAGCTTCTTGCGCAGCCGGTACACCAGCACTTCGATGGCGTCCGGGCTGACGTCGGCATCGAGTGAGAACACCTTGTCAAGCAGCTGCGCCTTGGTGAGCGGCTGGCCGCTCTTGGCCAGCAGCGCGCCCAGCAAGGTCGACTCGCGCGGCGTCAGCGCCAGCGGCGCGCCGGCCAGCGTGAAGCTGCGGGTCTCGCCGTCGAATACCAGCGTGCCGCATTGCAGGCGCGGGTGGGCTCGCCCCCGGCTGCGCCGGATCAGCGCCAGGATGCGGGCTTCGAGTTCGGCAATGGCGAAGGGCTTGGGCAGGTAGTCGTCGGCGCCGAGGTTGAGGCCGCGCACGCGCTCGTCGAGCGTGTCCTGCGCGGTCAGGATCAGCACCGGCGTTCGGTCGTCGCGCCCACGCATGGACTTGAGCACGGCCAGGCCGTCCTTGCCGGGCAGGCGGAGATCCAGCACCACCACATCGTATTCCTCGGCCATCAGCCGCGCCTCGGCCTGCAGGCCGTCGGCCACGTGCTCGATCACGAAGCCGCCCTGCTCCAGTGCGCGCGCCACCCAGCGCGCCAGTTCAATCTCGTCTTCCACCAGCAACAAGCGCACGGCGGTCCTCCCCTGCTCGATAGGCGTCCGTTTCAACAAATACGTTTCGCGGCGCTGCCAAGCCTGGCAACGCCGCGCCCGCCGCGGGGACACGCCGCGGGCGCCTATAATACCTCCGCCCCGGGCCGCGCGCGGCGAGCGTGCCATGGCCCTTTCCAGCCACCGATGTCAGCACCGATGGTTCCTGCCTTGCGCAAGCTGCCCCCTTTCCTGTCCCCGTACCTGTCCCCTCACCTGTCCCAGCTGCCCGTACAGCCGCCGGCTTCGCCTTCGCTCCCGGCGGCGTCCGCTGTCGCCGGTATGCCGGCAAGCTGGAAGCGGCGCCGCGTGCTGGCCGGCGCCGCCGCGCTGGGTGCCGG